>DATKQG010000037.1 GCA_035532835.1 Candidatus Dormiibacterota bacterium | reverse complement strand
GGATTCGGGAACTACGTCGAGCCGATCCAGCGCTATTTCAAATATCGCGCCGACCACGGTTCCGAGGTAAAGGACTACGGCCTTCTGGACGATGAATCGCCGGAGCGCAAGTATAGCCCGATGGTCGTCAAGAAAGTCATGCGGACGCCGATTTGGGGCCTTCCCGATCCCGACCATATTTCTACCGCCTACGTTGAGGGGCAGAACCTCACCATGCGTATGTCGATGCGCCGGTTCACGCGGCTAACGAACGGATTCTCGAAGAAGGCCGAGAACCTACAGCGTTCGCTCGCGCTCTACTTCATGCACTACAATTTCTGCCGCAAACATTCCACGATCAAGACGACGCCCGCGATCAAGGCCGGGCTGACGGATCGCATCTGGACGCTGCACGACCTGGCGAATCTGCCCGACCTCATGCGCGGTGGTCTAGCCGCCTAAATCGCTTTTCTCATCAATGCGACGAACGTCCACGATTTCTATTTGCCTGGACCATGTGCCATCAGGCATTTTTTCCTGAAAAGCCGTCACGTGGACCCTCTTACCGAAATTCTCTAATAACGGGGCCAATAAGTCTTCGGCAAATACTGCGTTTGCAACGATCTGCGAGCGCCACTCGGTGGTCTCTTCAACGTCACGGAGATGTACTTTTTTTGACAGGTCAAGGATATCGATCGTCCCGATTATGTCGATTTTTCTTAATGTCGGTGATCGCTTAAGCCGAATGTCCAGCCTCTTATCTTTTGCTCTCTCGCGCTTCTCGCGCGTGAACTCCGTAGAAGTATGATTCGAGATGTCTTCGATCTTAACTAATGCGACGGAGGAGGGGTCGTTGGGCGGAGCCAGCTCTTCCACGGCCCTTAGAATGCCCTCCAATAGTACGTCGTCGTCCTCAAGTTCAGCGGGAAGCGCCCCCTCCCCGCCAAGCCATTGCGTGGTCGCCATTAAGTACCGTAACGCCGACTTGCTTGGTTCGTCGCCCGGAGTTTGGAACATTGATGTCTGCTCGCTAGTACGTACGCCAATCCCTATACTAGACGGACGAACGAAGGCGACCGTCGGGAACATGTCAGCAGGTATTCTCCCGCTGAAGTTTTTGGTCGTGGCGCGAATGGCAGTTTTTGTTGCCGTGTGGAGTTTGTCGAATATCAGCCGCCACGTTTGTACTCTAGCGTGCAAAAAGTTGGTGTCGCTACCTACGAATTTAAACTCGTAGTCGGCATCCCGCTGAACTGGCGTGTCGTCGTATGAGAGGTCTGTTATTTTGGCAACGTCGGCCGTCGCGAGCGCACTCTGGACTAAATCTTGCAGCTTAGACGCTACAGTAAGCGAATATACAACTTGCGATGAATCGGAGGGAGCGTTTTTTGCTGGTACATTGCGAACAACTATTACCGCTCCCGAAGGGGCGGTGTATGTGAAGGTGACGCGCGAGTTCCCGTCGTCGCTATGTTCGCTTGTCATGTAAAGTCACCACGAGGTACGTGTAAACCGCGCCAACCTTCACAAGTATGCCCCTTCGGCGATTCTCGAATCCAAAAAAGGCGATTCCTGGGTGGTGGCTGTCGGTGTTGCCCGGAAGGTCCTTGTCGGTAGCGGTTCCATGGATAACGAGACCCGGGACAATCTTAAGGCTGATCGACCGGTCGATTGCCTGGGTGACGGCATGATCGCTAAAGTCGAGGTTGCCGGTCGATGCGGCCGAGCGGATCGCGTCTTCCTCCCACTGTAAGATAACAGGGGTACTAAAATCAAAGAACGCCCCCTCGTAACCCGCCATAGGGACTTAAAACGAGCGAAGGCTCCCAGCATCCTGCTTGCTCCTCCGGGGGACGCCCGCGGGCCGGTTTTCAAAAGGGACCACTACCCGCCGCACCCGGGACCCTTGACGTCCCCCATCCGCGGTGCTACTCTCGAGTTTAAATGAAAACGACTTTCATTTTATAGCAAGCGAGGGGAGTCTACCCATGAGCGAAACCAACGGCAAGCAAGGGCCGGAGAAACTGACCGGCAATTTCGGCGCGGCGATCTCCGATAATCAAAACTCACTGTCGGCCGGCGATCCCGGGCCGCTACTCTTAACCGATTACCATCTCATCGAAAAGAACGCGCACTTCAATCGCGAGCGCGTCCCCGAACGGGTGGTCCACGCTAAAGGCGCGGGCGCATTCGGGTACTTCGAAGTCACCGAAGATGTCAGCCAATACACCAAGGCCGCGTTTTTGAACGGCAAAGGCAAACGCACCGAGGCGCTCGCGCGCTTCTCCACCGTCGCCGGCGAGTTGGGCTCGGCCGATACGGCACGCGATCCGCGTGGGTTTGCCCTGAAGTTTTATACCGAAGACGGCAACTACGACTTGGTCGGCAATAACACGCCGGTCTTTTTCATTCGCGATCCGCTGAAGTTTCCCGACTTCATCCATTCGCAGAAACGCTTGCCGCAGTCGCATCTGCGCGATGCCGACATGCAGTGGGATTTCTGGTCGCTCTCACCGGAATCGCTGCACCAAGTAACGTTCTTGATGGGCGATCGCGGCATTCCCGCGGCATTCCAACACATGAACGGCTACGGCAGCCATACCTATCAGTGGATTAACGCCAAAGGCGAAACGCACTGGGTAAAGTACCACTTCAAACCGGAACTCGGTGTGAAGAACTACACGCGCCAAGAAGCGGCGCGCATCGCCGGCGAAGACCCCGATCATCACACGCGCAGCCTCTTCAATCTCATCGCCGGAGGAGACGTCGCGGCGTGGCGGCTGTTCGTGCAGATCATGCCGCACGAAGAAGCATTCACCTACAAGTGGGATCCGTTCGACGTCACCAAAGTGTGGTCGCATAAGGATTATCCGCTCATCCCGGTCGGCCGTCTGGTGCTCGATCGCAATCCGGCAAATTACTTTGCCGATATCGAACAGGCGGCTTTCGAGCCGTCCAACGTCGTGCCGGGCATCTACTACTCGCCCGACAAGATGCTGCAAGGCCGCGTCTTCGCCTATGCGGACGCGCACCGTTATCGGATCGGGCCGAACTACGCGACGCTGCCGGTCAACCGCCCGCACAATGCCGCGGTGAACAACTACCAGCGCGACG
Organism: Candidatus Dormiibacterota bacterium; assembly: GCA_035532835.1. Taxonomy (NCBI): domain Bacteria; kingdom Bacillati; phylum Candidatus Dormiibacterota; species Candidatus Dormiibacterota bacterium. The sequence goes on along the minus strand of DATKQG010000037.1, from coordinate 24,091 downwards.
GCCATATGCGCTACGACGACAACGGCGGCAACAAGCCGGTGTACGAGCCGAACAGTCTAGGTGGCCCGACGCAGCGGCCGGAGTATGCCGAGCCCGCCTTCGCGCTCAAGGGCACGACCGGGCGCTACGCGCAGGCTTCCTATCGTAACGACGACTACCAACAGGCGGGCGATCTCTATCGTCTGATGTCGGCCGAAGAAAAGGCGCGCCTGATCGATACGATCGTCAACGCGATGACGGGTATTCGGCGCGAGGTGCAAGAGCGGCAACTCGGGCACTTCACCAAAGCCGATGCCGAATTCGGCGCGGGCATCGCGCGCGGCCTAGGCCTCGTCCCCGCCTAAGACCGATCTCGAAAACCCGCAAGCCACGGCGCGCCCCACCCGGACGCACCGTGGCTTTTTCAGCGAAGTTCGCGTAAGCCTCAACCCACCGAGTGCGAGGTGCGTTATACCGAGTATGCGAGTAGTTATTACCGAAAAAGGCTCCGGCAACGTGATCGCGGACGCCCGCGAGGCAGCCGTCCAAAAAGTCGAAGGCAACTGGTACGTCGACGGGTCCGCCGTCGATAGTTCACATCTTGAAACGACGGCGCACGATTACACCTGTCCCTACAAGGGGCGCTGCTTCTACGTCGATTACGTTGAAGGTGAGAAGCGCATCGCACGCGTCGCCTGGATTTATGATAATCCCAAAGACGGCTGGGAGCACATCAAGGGCAAGTACGGATTTTACGCGGGCGAAGCTGCCGCTCGCATCGGAAAAACCGTCGAGACGATTACCGAGTAACGGTTATCTATGCGGCGCCCGGAATTTGATCGACGTGCCGGATGATGCGTAACGATTCCAGCATCGGGCGCGTGCGAATCGCGGTTACGGTTCGCTCGTCAAGTGCAACGCATGTAAGCTGAACCTCCAACTCGGCCGCGCGGTGTAAGAGCCTGTGCAGCGCGCTCATCGTCGTTTCCTCGATACTTGGAAACGTATCCATCACGACGACGATGTTGCGCCGTCCCAGCGAGACGAAGCGTTCGACTTGCGCGATCAAGCCCGCTTCGAGCGTCTGGTGCCCGGGCGCGTGTCCCGTGATGAATGCGAGATTTCGCTGTGCCATCGTAGCTCGATTGTACGGCCGCCCTAGCTAGCGCGCATTAGCCATACGATACATTGTTGGGCCCGCGGACTATACAAGAGCCCGGGATTCGTCGTATAGTGGCGCATGGCGCGTTCGCTCTTGGATCCCCGTTACGATCGCGACGCCTGCGGCGTCGGCTTTGTTGCTGCGCTCGACGGCCAACCGAGCCGCGAGGTTCTCGATCGCTCGCTCACCGCGCTTGCCCGGCTCGGGCACCGCGGCGCGGTTGCATCCGACGGCCGCAGCAGCGACGGTGTCGGAGTGCTCACGCAGCTTCCGCGCGACTTCTTCCTCCAGCAACTCTCCGCGGCGAACACGCCGGTCGAGCCGCATGCGCCGCTTGCCGTCGCGATGCTCTTCCTTACCCCGAACGACGCGCAGGCCGAGTCCGACGCGTTCGAACGACAGACCGTCAAGCACGGTTTTCGAATTATCCTATGGCGCGACGTTCCAATCGACCCGTCGCTCCTAGGGCCGAAAGCTCGAGATGGACTCCCAAGAATACGGCAGGCGCTGCTCACCACAGCGACTCCCGCGGAGCACCCATCTAGAGACGGCGCAGAGCAGATCGAGCGCCGTCTCTCACTTTTACGCAAGGCCTTCGAGCGCGAGTCCGGCGCGTATGTCTGTTCGCTCTCGTCGCAGACGATCGTGTACAAGGCGCTCTGCGCAAGCGGCGACCTGTCCGCCTTTTATCGCGACCTCGCCGACCCGGCGTACGCGAGCGCGTTCGCGCTCTTTCACCAGCGGTTCGCGACCAACGTGCTGCCTCGTTGGTCGTTGGCGCAGCCGTTTCGCTTGCTCGCGCACAACGGCGAGATCAATACGATCTGGGGCAATCGCGCGCGAATGGAGGCCCGGCGCGCGTCGTTGAACGTGCAGTTCGAACCGCTCCTCTCGCCGGGCGTTTCCGATTCTGCGAGCCTGGACGAGATCACCGAACTGCTCGCGCGCCACGATCGCACCGTCTGCGAATCGTTGCGCATGCTGATGCCTCCGGTCGCCGACGCTCGCGAATCGCGCTTTCATCGGTATCACGCCGACGTCATCGAACCGTGGGATGGGCCGGCGGCGGTTGCGTTCGCCGACGGGCGCTACGTGGGAGCCGCGCTCGACCGCAACGGCTTGCGCCCGTGCCGGTACACGATCGACGACCGCATGATCGTCGCCGGCTCCGAAGTGGGCATCGCCGATTTCGATTCCGACCGCGTCGTATGCAACGGGCGCCTGGGGCCGGGCGAGATGATCGCCCTCGACATACGCGAGGGGCGCCTGCTGTTCGACCGCGATCTCTCCGCCGGGTTTGAAGCGGAGATGCCGCCCGGAGCGTCGGTCGAAGCGGCAACGCTCGATCCGCTGCCCATCACCCCGCTGGACGCGGCGACGTTGACCGATCTGCAGCGCCGATTCGGTTATACGCGCGAGGACCTCTCGTTCGTGCTGGAGCCGATGGCTTCGATGGGCAAGGAGCCGCTCTGGTCGATGGGCGACGACACGCCGCTCGCGCCGCTCGCGCGTTCTCCGCGCCCGTTCTACGCGTACTTCCGGCAACGGTTCTCGCAAGTGACCAACCCGCCGATCGATCCGCTGCGCGAAGCCTGCGTCTTCTCGCTGCGCACGCGGCTGGGCCCGTGGCCGCATCTTCTCGATAAGCACGCGCCGCTGCCGGGGCTCACGCTGGCATCGCCGATGCTCTCGCTCGGGCAGGTCGCCGCGCTGCGGCAGAACGCGCATCCGCGCAGTGCCGAACTTCCGCTCGTGCAGATCGATTGCACCATGAACGCCGCGGAGACGCTCGAAGACGCGCTGGTGCGAATCTGCACCGAGGCGGTGGCTCGCGTGCGTCGCGACAAGGCCAGCATCTTGCTGCTGAGCGATCGCAACGCATCGGTGCAAGCGCCGCCGATTCCGATGGCCATGGCGGTCGGCGCCGTCCACCGCTCGCTTGTCGATTGGGGATTGCGCACGCAAGCGGGCCTCGCGGTGGAAGCGGGCGACTGCCGCGACGTCCACCACGCGGCGGTCCTGATCGGCTACGGCGCAGGCGCCGTCTGCCCGTGGCTCGCGCTCGAATCGGTGCGCGCCGTCGCGGGAGACGAAGCGGAAGCTCGCGCCATCGCCGCTTTCGATCTGGGCATCGCGAAGATCATGTCGAAGTGCGGCATCTCGGTGCTCGATAGTTATCGCGGCGCGCAATTGTTCGACATCATCGGCCTCCACGAATCGATCGCCGAGCGTTGCTTCGCCGGTTCCCCTTCGCCGTTATCGGGCCGCACGTTCGACCGGATCGAAGCGCTCTACCGCGCTCCGTGGGCGGGTACCGCCCTGGTGGAGAGCGAGCTTCCCGACTACGGATGGGTACGTTTTCGCCGCAACGATACCGCAGAAATGCACGGTTGGCAGCCGCAGACCGCGCGCGCGCTCCAACGCGCGGCGGGCGTTGCGCGCGATGCGGGCAAAGGCATCGATCCGCCGGTTGCGTGGGATGCCTACACGCGCGAAATCGCCGACCGCGGCGTGCAGAATCTACGCGATCTGCTCGCGCTACGCGCGGCCGGCCCCGCGATCGCGATAGACGAGGTTGAAGACGAACGTTGCATCATGCGGCGCTTCATCGCCAGCGCGATGTCGCTTGGGAGCCTCAGCCCCGAAGCACACCAAACGATCGCCGACGCGATGAACGCGATCGGAGGGCGTTCCAATACGGGCGAGGGCGGCGAAGACGCCCCGTACGACAACAAGATCAAACAAGTTGCTTCGGCGCGTTTCGGCGTGACGGCAGCGTATCTCGCACGCGCGCAAGAGGTCGAGATCAAGATCGCCCAAGGTGCCAAGCCGGGCGAGGGCGGGCAGCTTCCCGGGCACAAGGTTACCGAGATGATCGCGCGTCTGCGCCACGCGCAACCGGGAATCGCGCTGATTAGCCCTCCGCCGCACCACGACATCTACTCGATCGAAGATCTCGCCCAATTGATTTGGGATATCAAGCGCGTCAACCCAAGCGCAACCGTCGGCGTCAAGCTCGTCTCGGAGTTCGGCGTCGGAACGGTGGCCGCCGGCGTCGTGAAAGCCTATGCCGATTTCGTCACGATCGCCGGCAACAGCGGCGGCACGGGCGCATCGTCGCTCTCCTCCATCAAATACGCCGGCAATCCGTGGGAGCTTGGCCTGGCCGAAGCGCAGCAAGTGCTCGTGCATCACGGTTTGCGCGGGCGCGTTCGCCTTCGCACCGATGGCGGCATCCGGACCGCGCGCGACGTCGTCGTTGCGGCGCTGCTCGGCGCCGATGAGTTTGCGTTCGGCACCTCGGTGCTCGTCGCGCTGGGCTGCGACATGGCGCGCCAGTGTCACCTCAATACCTGCCCCGCGGGCATTGCAACGCAGCGCCCCGAGTTGCGCGCGAAGTTCCGCGGCAAGCCGGAGCATCTCGTTCGCTATTTTACGAACCTCGCGCACGACGTACGAGCGCTGCTTGCATCGCTGGGACTCCGCAATATCGACGAAGCGATCGGCCGTGTGGATTTGCTCGATCAAGTGCGCGACGACGGCGGCCTGGATCTTCGCGCGATGCTCGCGGCGAGCGGCGATGGGCCGAGCCGCTACCAGGGCGGGCGCAACGATCGTCCGCTCGAGCGCGAACCGCTCGACGACGCCTGGGTAGAACCGGCGCTAGCCGCCGCGCGCGCCGGCCTGCCGTACCGGCGCGAAGAGCGCGTGAGCAATGCCGATCGTACGCTCGGTGCGCGCCTCGCGGGGCGCCTCGCGCTCGAAACGTTTGCAACCGCACCCGATCTACGCTTCCACCTGCACGGCACCGCCGGGCAGTCGTTTGGTGCGTTCGCCGTAGATGGAATGTCGCTGGCCCTCGAAGGCGCGGCGAATGATTTTGTCGGGAAGGGACTCTGCGGCGGCGAGATCGTGCTATGCCCGTCCGGCGCGCTCGCACAAACCGACGATGCAGGAGTGATCCTGGGGAACGTGGCGCTCTACGGCGCAACCGCGGGCAGCCTCTTCGCCGCCGGTAGCGCGGGCGAGCGATTCGCCGTGCGTAATTCCGGCGCGTCCGCCGTGGTCGAAGGCGTAGGCCAGCACGGCTGCGAGTACATGACCGGAGGAATCGTGCTGGTGCTCGGAGCGGCAGGCGGCAACTTCGGCGCCGGTATGACCGGCGGCACCGCCTACGTGATCGATACCGGCGGCGCCTTCGCGCGGGAACGGCGCTACAACGCCGACTCCGTGAAGATCGAGGCCGTGAGCCCCACCGATGACGATGCGGCGATGCTACGCGACTTGGTCGCACGGCATGCGAGCCGCACCGGTAGCGTGCGCGCGCAGCGTTTGCTCGACGATTGGGATGCGACCGCCTCGCACATCGTGCGCGTCGTGCCGCTGTAGCGATCCGCTACGGGGTGGTGAGTTGCGGGACCGATTCGCCGTCGAGAAAGACGTGCAGCTGATCGGGTGAAAATTGCAGGCCGCTCCAAAACGCGCCGAACTCACCGTAGCGGGAACTCGCCTCGTCGAAGCGCATTTCGTAGACCAATTTTTTGAACACCAGCGGGTCGTCGGCGTAGAGATCGACGCCCCATTCGTAATCGTCAAATCCGATCGATCCTGAAATCACTTGCGTGACCATCCCCTGATACGAGCGGCCGACTTTGCCGTGTTCGGTCATCAGCTTTGCGCGGTCGGCAAACGGCAGCATGAACCAGTTGTCGTTGCCTTCCCGCTTCTTGTTCATCGGGTAGAAACACACGTAGCGCCGTTGCGGGATACGGGCCCATAGGCGCGGCCCCAGGTACGGGCTCTCGGCCTGCTTGCGCACGAGCTCGTCGAACTGCGCGACCCACTCGGGCATCTGCGGCGTCAAACCGCGCTGGGCCAATTCCGCGTGAATTTTGCCGGTGGCATCGTACATGCCCAGCTCCAACACCGATGCATACGATCCCAGCGGGCTGAGAAACTCGCGCAATTCGAGTTTATCCAGCAACGTCTGCGCGTAGGCCAAGCCGTCGAATTCCCGCGCATAGTGTGTGACCATCAAATCGCCCTTATGCCCGATGATCTGCGCGAGCCCGGCATCCGACTCTTCGCGGGAGCGCAGGTGCTCGATCAAATCGTGGGCGTGGCTCGCGTACCGCGCGCGCCGTTTCTCAGGCAGCGCGTCCCAGCCGCGGCGGTCGAACGCGAACATCCGGTGGAGAATCCACCAGCCCTCGAGCGATTCGGGTACGTTAGGATCGCGCATCTATGCTCCCCGCCGTAACGCCTTGACGCGTTTCATCTCCGCGAGAACCTCGGCTTCCAATGCCTCCGGCCGTTCGCGGTACTTCGCCCAGAGTTGCGGCATGTGCGCGATATCGTCGAGCACGCGCGCGTACACCGCATTGACGGGCGTCGGCACCCCGTGTTCGATGCCGTATCGCGCGACGGCGCCGTTGAGCACGTCGACTTCCGTTTGCGGTTCGCCGCGACGCAGATCGAGCAGCAACGACGGCGCCTTCGTCCCGCGTCCGCTCGCGATGCTGTTCGACATGACGCCGCGCGCGATCGGGCTCGGCAGCGCCGCCGCCGCGAAGAGCGCCTTGACGGGGTAGCGCGGCAGATCGATCGGTGTGAGGCCGAGCGCGTGCATGACCGCGCGTACCTCGCGAATCATGCGAATCTCGAGCGTAAAAATCTTCTCGAAATGCACGAGGCGGTTCGGCAAAACGTTGAGGATCGCGCAACTCGCGTTCGCGACGACGTTGAGCGCGAGCTTGCTCCACTTTAGGGCGCGCCAGTTATCGACGACCTTGACGTTGAGGCCGGTGCTCGCGAAGGTTGCCACGAGCCAGTTGAACGCGCTCGTACCGACCGGCGCAAACGCGAGCCCACCCTCTTTGGTAGCGCTGGCGCGGCCATCGCGATCTCGATCGACTGGCACGGTGAGCGCGGCGGCTACAACGTTGTCGGCCCCGAACGCCTCGGCGAGCCGTTCCTCGTTTCCGATCCCGTTCTGCGGCGAAACGAAAACGCAACGCTCCGGGAAAGCAATCGCCGCGCGCAGGGTCTCGATCGCGCCCGGCGTGTCGTAGGCCTTGGTCGTAACGATGGCCACATCGGCATCGTATCGCGTAACCGCGGCGAGCTCACGCGGAGCGTATGCAACCTCCACCCCGACCGCCGCGAGCATATCGCCCAGATACGTACCGACGGCGCCCTTGCCGACGATGTAAACCTTCATCATGCAACTCCCGTACTGCCGAAACCGCCCGCGCCGCGTACGCTCTGCGGTAAATCCGCTACTTCTTCGAAGCTGGCTCGCGAAACGGGCGCGACGACGAGTTGCGCGATACGGTCGCCGCGCGCGATGGTCACGGGCTCGGCGCCGAGATTGGCCAGCAGCACCTGCACGGGGCCGCGATAATCCGCATCGATCGTACCCGGCGCGTTCAAGCATGTGACGCCGCTGCGCAGCGCGAGGCCGCTACGCGGGCGGATCTGCGCCTCGAAGCCCGGCGGTATCGCCAGTGCGAAGCCGGCCGGCACGAGCGCGCGCGCTCCCGGTAACAGAACCAGTTCGTCGCGCACTGCCGCGTACAGATCGGCACCGGCCGCTAGGTCGCTCATGTAAGTTGGGATCGGCAAGCCTTCCCCTTCGGGTAGGCGCATCAACGCGACCCGGACGCCATTCAACATGTCCAGGGTCATTTGGCGAGCAGTTGCGTGAGTTCTTCTCGAAAGCTTTCGATATCGCGGAATGAGCGATACACGCTCGCAAAGCGGATGTACGCAACCGGGTCGAGGTTCTTGAGCGCCTCCATCAACTTCTCGCCGACCATGGTCGAGGGCACTTCACTCTCGCCGCGCGCGAAGAGCTCGCGTTCGAGATCCGCCGCGACCGCCTCCATCTGGCTCTCGGAGATGGGGCGCTTTTCGCAGGCCTTGCGCAAGCCGCCGAGGATCTTCTCGCGGCTGTATTGCTCGCGCCGCCCGTCTTTCTTGACGACGAAGAGGCGCGGCGATTCCATCCGCTCGTACGTGGTAAAGCGATGCTTGCAGCGCGGGTCTAAACACTCGCGCCGGCGACGGACCACGGTTTCGTCGTCGCGCGAGTCCACCACGCGGGTCTCGCTCTTGCGACAGGTCGGACAGATCAGCGGCCGTTCCTCGAACGGTGCACGAGTGCACCGGGCATACTCCCACATATAGTGGGTACGGATATTATACGACACAATCTGTGCATAAGCAAAAAAGGACCGCGCCGAAACGCAGTCCCTCTGGGCGATGGTGAGATTGGGAGCGAAGGCCGGGTTAGGACGCCGCTCCGATTTTGAACATCTTGGTACCGCATTCAGGGCACTTGCCCTCGGTCGCGGGACGGCCGTTTTTCATCGTAATCTGGACTGCGTCTTTGATTGGGCGCTTCGTTTTACACTTGACGCAATAGGCTTCAGCTGCCACGTGAGGTTCCTCCAGAGCTTGGTCGGGGCCAGGCCGGCCCGTTCGTAAACTGCGGCGGGCTTATTCCCTTGCCTGCGGTCGAATCCCCCTGGGTCACCATTTTGGCCTAGCGAGAGGGTTCCTCGTGCGGGAAGGAGGGGGCGCATGCTGGCCCATTATCTGCCCCTCGCCGAGTTCGAACGCCTGCGCGGCGAACGGGGCCTGGAGCTGACGCTCTCCGGCCTGTGGTGCGCCGGCTCGCCGAAGGCCCTGGCACGCCCGTGCGTTGCGATCGTCGGCACGCGCAGCGCCACGGCGTACGGCCGCCGTATCGCCGGGGAGATAGCCCGCGAGCTCGGCCAGGCCGGGTGCTGCATCCTCTCCGGCCTGGCCCTGGGCATCGACGCCGCCGCCCATGGCGGCGCCCTCGCAGGCGGCACGCCGACCGTCGGCGTGCTCGGCGGGGGCCACCACGCGTTCTTCCCCACGCGTAACCGCGCCTTAGCCGACCGGATGATCGAGCAGGGCGGGGCGGTGCTCTCACCCTACCCGCCCGAGCATGCGCCGCGTCCCGGCCAGTTTCTCGCCCGCAACGGCGTGGTCGCCGCCCTGGCGGACGCGGTCGTCGTGGTCGAGGCACCGGCCCGCAGCGGCGCGATCAACACCGCCCAATGGGCAGCCGGGCGCATCCCCGTGCTGGCGGTGCCCGGCGACGTCGATCGCCCGCACGTTGCCGGCTGCCACGCGCTGATCCGCGACGGCGCCATTCTCGCGCGCGACGCTCGCGACGTCTTGGAAGTGCTGGGGCTGCTCGCTCCGGCCGCGGTCGCGGCGCGGCCCGAGCCGTTGGTACCGCGGGACCCTTTGAGCGCGCGGCTGTTCGAATTGCTGGCACACGGCGAGCGCGATTTGGACGCGCTGCTGGCGCACGCGCAGGCCGACGCTTCCGCGGTCATTGCGGCGCTGGTGCAACTCGAGCTTCTCGGAGCGATCGAGCGTCGCGACGGCAACATCTTCACACGCTCGCGATGAGAACCGCCCGCCGTCTGCTATGCTGCTGGCATGCAGCTCAGGCTCATCGCGGTCGATAAGCTTCGCGCGCGGTACGTCGCGGAGGCCTGTGCCGAATTTCGCAAACGTCTCGCACCGTATTTTCCGTACGAGGAAATCGACGTGCGCCCCGGCGACGGTAGCGCGCCGGCGTCTTCGATGCACGAGGAGGGCGAGCGCATCCTCAAGCTCGTGCGCCCCGACGAGCGGCTGTGGCTACTGGAACGCTGCGGCACCCAACTCACCAGCGAAGCGCTCGCGCGAAAGATCGGCGAGGTCACCCATAGCGGCGCGTCACGCCTGACTTTTGTCATAGCCGGAACCTACGGCGCATCGCCCGCGCTACGCGAGCGCGCCGAATTTCTTTGGTCGCTCTCCAACCTGACCTTCTTGCACGAGTGGGCGCGCATGATCGTGCTGGAACAGCTCTATCGCGCGGCGAAGATCGCTCGCAATGAGCCCTACCACCACTGACCTGATGCTGCCCGAATCCGCGCTCGAAGCGTTCCGCTGCGCGCTTGGCGCCGCCATCGCCGCGCGTTACCCGCAGACGGTCGCCGCGCAGATCGGGTTCGAAGCGCCGCGCCGCCCGGAATTCGGCGATTTTGCCACCAATGCGGCCTTCCCACTCGCAAAGGTCGCGCGAACCGCGCCCAACGCCGTCGCGGAAATTCTCGTCGCCGACGTACGCGCGGCCGCGCCGGATGTCTGCGCGCACTTTAGCTCCATCGAGTCCGTCGCCGGCTTCATCAACCTGCGGCTGACGCCGGCGGTGTGGCAGGCGCAACTCGCCCAGATCGTGCGCGACGCGGAAACGTTTGGGTCGGCGCCGAGCAACGGCACGCGCGTCTCGCTCGAATTCGGCTCCGCCAACCCCACCGGGCCGCTCGTGGTCGTGCAAGGGCGCACGCTTTCGATCGGCGATACGCTCGCGAAAGCGATGCGCATGCGCGGGTACGACGTCTTCACCGAATGGATCGTCAACGATTTCGGCACGCAGGTCGATACCCTCGGGCGCTCGCTCTACGCACGCTACTTGCAGCACTTCGATCCCGCGCATCCGTTTCCCGAAGACGGCTATCCGGGGGAATACCTCTTGCCGATCGCGGCCGATATCGCGCAGCGCGACGCGGAGCGCTGGATCGTCGCTCCGCAGAGTGAGTGGTTGCCGTATTTCTCCCGCCACGGGCTAGAGACGCTGCTCGCTCTGCAGAAGGAAACCGCGCGCCGTTTCGGCGTGCATTACGATCTGTGGCAGAGCGAACGCGCACTGCACGAAAGCGGCCGCGTGCGCGAAGACATCGACCATTTGCGCGAACTCGGTCTCACCTACGAGAGCGAAGGCGCGCTGTTCTTCCGCGCAACCGATTATGGCGACGATAAAGACCGCGTCGTCCTGCGTTCGGACGGGCGTCCGACCTACTACGGTGCCGATGTCGCCTACCATTACGAAAAGCTCAAACGCGCGGATCGCGTCATCGATCTGCTCGGCCCCGATCACCACGGCTACATCGGGCGCCTCAAGGGCCTGGCCACCGCACTAGGCTATCCCGGGCGGCTCGACGTGATGATCGCGCAGCAGATCACGCTGATGCGCGCGGGCGAGCAGGTCAGCATGAGCAAACGCGCCGGCAACATCATCACGCTCGACGATATTCTCGACGAAGTCGGCGTCGACGCCGCGCGGTTCTTCTTCGTTATGCTCGCCACCGACTCGCCGCTCACGTTCGATCTCGCGCTCGCGGTCGAGCAGACCAGCGACAACCCCGTGTACTACGTGCAGTACGGCCACGCGCGCATCGCGTCGGTTCTGCGCAACGCCGATGCGGCCGACGTCGCGTTCGCGCGCTCGGGCGCGCACCTCGACCGCCTCTCGCATGCCGCGGAACTCACGCTGGCCCGGCGGCTGAGCGAGTTGCCGGGCGTCGTTCAGGGCGTGGTGGACCATCTCGCGCCGCACCGGTTGGCGAAATACGCCCGCGATGTGGCGACCGACTTTCATCAATTCTATACCGAGTGCAAGATTCTGGTGGAGGATCGGGAGCTGCGTGTCGCGCGCCTCGCGCTCGCACTCGGAGCAAAGAGCGTGCTCGCACGCGTCCTCGATCTGGTTGGGGTAAGCGCGCCGGAGACCATGTGAGCGCGGTGGCGGCGCTCTGGCTGGTCGGACTGCTCCTCGCAGCTCCCGCCCTGCGAACGAGCGACCGTTACACGCTTGCCGACCGCCTTCGCGATGCGCTCGTCCTGGGCGTAGCGATTCCCGCGACGCTCGGGCTTCTCGCCGTCCTCTACGCAGCGACGTGCTGGTGCCTGCTGATCGCCGCCTTGATCGTCGCGTACCTGCGCGAGCGTGCACGCGGGCCGTCGGCGCCAACGTCCGAGGCTCCCCCGTACCTCATCATCGCCGTCCTCGCGCTATTGGCGTGGCCGCCGCTGATGCGCCCGCCGCTCGACGGCGACACGCTGGCGTACCATCTGCCCAACGCGGCATCGTGGGCGCACGCGCACTCGCTGTGGACGACGCAAACGCGCTACTGGTGGTACCCGTTCGGGAGCGAAGCCTTTGCGAGCGGCATCTATACCACGTCCGGCGCGTTCGCGGTCGGGTGGGCGGGCCTGCTCGCGATGGCGTTGCTCGCTTTTCGCATCGCAACCTGGTGCGTCGAGCGCATCGGGACCTCACCGTTGTTGGCTCAAACGATCGCCTGCGCGACGATTGCGGCGTGGCCGCTTGCGGTGCAAGCCGGCTCGTTACAGAACGATGTTTGGCTGGCCGCCTTTCTCTTAGAACTGCTGTGGGCGAAGGATCGGCCGTTCGAGAGCCGGTCGAGTTCGGCGATCGCAGCTTTGATAAAACCCTACGGATGGCTGCTGGCGCTCCTGGCGTTCCCGGCATCGCGAGCGCGATTCATCCCGATCTTGGGCGTATTGGGCATCGTCCTCGCGCGGATCGTCATCTTGAACCCGCATGCCGACATCACGATCGCGCAGAGCTCGATCGCCACGGCGGCGCAGCAAACGATTCTCGCCCACGGTATCGGCGCGCTCGCCGAGTTGCTCCGCGTCTTTGTGAGCGACGCGCCGTTTGCCGCGCTGGCCGTGTTCGCCGCCCTCTCCGCGCCGTTTTGGAGCGCGAAAGATCGTTGGCTCGGCGCGTATGCGTGGGTTACCGTCATCGTCTTTCTCGCGCTACCGTTTTCGTATGAAAATCAAGTTCCACAGCTCGCGAGCGGGTTGGCCCTCCGCCTTGCAATACCGGCGATCGCAATCGGCGCCTTGGTCCTCGCGCGCATCGGTAAACGTTTCCCTGCCGCCGCGGTCGCCGTCACCCTTGCGGCAACGATCGCCGGCGTTGCGACGATTCTGGCCACCTACTGGAACGACGCTCCAACCAGGTCCGCCCTGGGCGTTGCAGCGATCGCCGTCGGCACGTTCGCTCTGGCCGGCGCGCTACGCCGGGCTTGGCTCGTGCCGGTAGCGCTCGCCTGCGCGATCGGCATCGGCGCGGCGCTGGCCGCGGTTCATCCGGCCGATTACTATGCGGACGCCACCACGCTGGGCGGCGCCCGTTCGAACGTCTTCGCATGGCTGATCGCCGAGCGCCCGGCTCGCGTCGCCACCTGGGGGCTGCGTTCGGGCATCGTGAACGTTCTCTCGCCCTCAACGTCGGTCTACGATGTCAGTGATGCGCTGGCGTGCGTCGAGGCCGGCCGCGATCGCGCGCTCCTGCTGGCATTTGCGGATCGAGATAGCGGGGCGATCTTCGATGTCCCTCGGCGCAAGGCTGCCTTCGCCTGCGGCGCCCCGCTGTACGAGGATGCGCTCGCCGTCGTGGCGCAACCGCGATAGTACGATGGGGAAAAAATACGCCAAGAGCTTACACGACGTTCAAGTTGCGCTCGTCGGACTCCAGCGCCACGCGATCAAACATCAGCTCAAAGTTCTCGCGATCTTCGAGGGCCGCGATAGTAGCGGCAAAGACGGCACGATCAAACGCATTACCGAGCATTTGAGCCCGCGCGAAACGCGCGTCGTCGCGCTCGGCAAGCCGACCGAACGCGAAACCACGCAATGGTATTTCGAACGCTACGTCCCCCATCTCCCGGCCGCGGCCGAAGTCGCGCTGTTCAATCGGAGCTGGTACAACCGCGCCGGCGTCGAGCGCGTCATGGGGTTTTGCACCGACGACGACTACGAGCAGTTTATGGAGACCGTCACGACGTTCGAGTATATGCTCGTGCGCTCGGGCATTCATTTGGTGAAGTACTACCTCGACATCGACAAGGACGAGCAGAAAAAGCGCCTGGAATCGCGCCGCGAAGACCCGCTCAAACAATGGAAGATCAGTCCGATCGACGATGCCGCGATCGACCGCTGGGATGCGTACAGCAAGGCCCGCGACGCGATGTTCGCCCGCACCTCCTCGCCTGCTTCGCCGTGGATCGTCGTGAATGCCAACAACAAAAAGCGGGCGCGGCTCAACGTCATCCGCGACCTGCTCCAGCGCGTCGACCACCACGCGCCTCACCGCGCGGACTTCGAGCCGGATCGCTCGGTCGTGTTCGAATTCGAACCCGCGGCCCTCGAAGACGGCCGCATCGCCAAGTAGGAAAGCTATCGTTTATCGAGTTGCGCGTGCAGCCACGGCGAAACGAAGTAACGCCAGAGGAGCTTGACGAGCGCAGCCGCCGGGATCCCCAAAAGCAAGCCCGGAACGCCGAACAACTCGCCGCCTGCAAAGACCGCGAACATGACGCCGATCGGCGAGACGCCGACCGAATCGCCCATGATCTTCGGCACCAAAATATTATCGCTTACGCGGGCCATGCCGAACGTGATCACCTGAACCCAGAGAATCATCCACCCCCCTTGCGGGGCGCAGAGGATCAGCGCGATCACCTGCACGATCAACATGCCGATGACGGGAATCGAGTACCCCACGAACGTGATGATCCCCAGAATCAGCCAGAGCTTGAAACCGATCAGCGCGCAGAGCGTGCCCACTACCACCCCGGTAATCGCGCTGACGATCACCTGCCCGGAGATGTAACTTCCGAAGACCTGGGTGATCTCGGCCGCGAGGTTGCGCGCCGTACTGCGCCTGCTCTCCGGAAACATCGCGGCGAACCCGTCGGTAATCTGCGAATCGTTGAGCAGGAAGAAAAACGACAGCACGATCGACGAAAACGCCACGAAGAACCCCGTCGCCGTGCTCACCAGAATGCTTCCCACCGAGGAGATCGTGCCGGTTGCAAGGGCGGAGAGACGCTGCGTCCCGAGTTGGCCGAGATCGAACGACGTGCTGGGAATGTGCAGCGCCGGCAAGTGCTCCTGCAGCGATTCTTGCAGAGTCGTAAGCCACGCTTGGAGCGTCGACACATACGTTGGGATGCTTGCAGCGAGTCCCTGGACCTGATTGATCGTCAGCGGCACGATTACCATGACGCCCACGACGATGATTCCCAGCAGGCAGAGAAAGACGATGCTGATCGCCAGCGGTTTGGGCACGCGGCGCAGCTGTAAGTGGACGACGATCGGCTCGACGCCAAACGCGATGAAGGCCGCGATCAAGAAGATCGACATCGTGCGCGGAATATGCGCGGCAAAAATCACCGCCAGGGCCGCCAGCACCACGATCGCCGAGCCCCAGGCGACGCGGCGCCAGGTGGCCCGGGCTATAGCTCTTTGCACAGCAGTCGCCGTTCCGTTACGAAGCCAAAAGTCGCGTAGAGTGCCTGCGCCGCCGCATTCTCTTCGGTCACCATCAGCGCTATATACGGCAGACCTCTGCTCCGAGCCTCATCCTCGGCGGCGCGCATCAACGCCGCTCCCACGCCCTCCCGTCGATGGGCCCGTTCGACGGCCATATACGCGACGAAGGCCTGCGGCTCGCCCGTCACCTCATCCGCAAGCCGATCGAGCAGAAGCAAAAACCCGGCCGGCCTGCCGTCGCGCTCGGCGATCAGGGCCACGTGGGATTGATTCTCCACGATATCGAGTAAGCGATCGTAGCTCTCGAGGACCGCACTCGGCGAGGCGCGGCGCACCGGCGAAACGCTGTCCATCGCGGTGCGTTTTCCCAAGGCCCGGATGAACGCGCGGTCTGCCTCGCCGCCGGCCCGAACGCTCAGGCGCGCCATTGCACGAGAAGCTCTTCGAGGGCGGCCACAAATGCTCGATTCTCCTCGGGCGTGCCGATCGTCACGCGCAGCCAACCCGGCATATGCAGCGCGTCGCCCGACCGCACGATGATGCCGCGCTCGAGCAGCGCTTCGTACGCGCGCGTCGCCTCGACCGGGACTTCGACGGCGATGAAATTCGCTTGGGTTGGGTATGCCCGCAGGCCCAGACGCGCGAATTCGGCCCCGAGATAGGCCTTGCCGGCTTCGTTCAACTCGACGCTGCGGCGCACGAACGCATCGTCCTCGAGCGCTCCCAACGCGCCCAACGCCGCAGGCAACGAGACGTTGAACGGCAGGCGTATGCGGTCGAGCCATCCGATGCTCTCCGCATCGCCGAAGCCGTAACCTACGCGCAAGCTCGCCAAGCCGTAGATTTTCGACATCGTTCGCAGCACCAGCGTTTTAGGACGCCGCTTGATAAAGGCCGTTACGTCCGGCGCATCGGCATCCATATACTCGCTGTACGCGCGATCGATGACGAGCGTCACATGGCTCGGAAGGCGCGCCAGAAGCATCTCCCACTGCGCGCCGTCCAGCGAGGTGCCGGTCGGATTGTTCGGATCGCATAGAAACATCAACGCGGTGCGTTCGGTAACGGCTGCCAGCATCGCCTCGAGATCGTGTTTGCCTTCGACGAGCGGAACTTCGACGGCCGCGGCCCCGCGCACGAGCGTGGCCAGGCGGTACAGCTGAAACGACGGGGTTGCCATCACGGCTTGCAGGCCCGGTTCGAGCAACATCTCCGCGATCAAACCCACCAATTCGTTGCTGCCGTGCCCGAGCACGACGTTCTCGGCACTCAGCCCGTAGCGGCCGGCGAGCGCGGTCTTTAATTCCAGGTGCGCGTCGTCGAGGTACAGGTGCAATCCATCGAGATGCTGGAGTGCCGCCAGCGCCTTGGGCGAACTTCCGAGCGGATTTTCGTTCGATGCGAGCTTGATAATCCGTTCCAGGCCGAAACGCTTGCGCACCTCTTCGATCGACGTTCCGGCTTTGTATGGAGCGAGCGCGCGCACGACGGAGCGGGTCATCGCACGCGCCTACGCTCGCCGCGACCCGGGGTCGTCGATCGGCGCACCCGACGCGCACTGCGGGCACTCGGCGGGATCGTATGAAACGATCGGCAGATCGAGCAGCGCGTGCGTCGGCACGCCGAAATCCGCATCGCCGCGCTTGACGATGATGCCGACGCCCGCGACGTGCGCTCCGTGGCCGCGCACCACGTCGATCACCTCACGCACCGACATGCCGGTCGTAACGACGTCCTCGACGATCAGGACGCGATCGTCGGCGTTGAGTTGAAAATTGCGGCGCAGCTTCGGGACGCCGTCCTCTTTTTCGACGAAGAGCGCCAGCGTGCCGAGTTGTCGCGCAACTTCGTAGCCCAAAACGATGCCGCCCACCGCCGCGCTCACCACGACCGTCGGGCGAACCGAGCGAAACGCCCCGGCGATGCCGCGCGCGACCTCCTCGACCAAACGGGGGTCTTCCAAAATGCGGAATTTCTGAACGAAGCGATTGCTATGGCGGCCGGAGCTGAGGCGAAAGTGGCCGTCCAATAACGCACCGCGTTCGTGGAGCGCGCGCGAGAGATCGAAAGTTGACATCCTGATTCCTTGGATTAGGCGAGTGCCGGGGACATCTCGGCGAGGATCGCACGCGCGGCGTGCAGCGGATCCGGCGCCTGAGTGATCGGGCGGCCGACGACCAGATAGTCCGCACCGACCGCTACCGCCTGCGCCGGCGTGACGACCCGCTTCTGGTCGCCGTGGCTTGCTTGGCGCGGGCGAATTCCGGGCGTGAGCGTGAGAAAATCTTCGCCGAAGAAGTTCTTGAGATCCGCGACTTCGTGCGCGCTGCAGACCACGCCGGAGCAGCCCGCGTCGCGGGCGAGCGCCGCAAGCCGCGTCGCGTTTTCGCCGATGCCTCCGCTCAAGCCGAGTTCGCCGAGGTCCTCATGCGCCAGGCTCGTCAAGATCGTGACCGCGAAGATGTGCGGGCGCGAGATCCCGAGTTCGTCGGCCCGCGCATCCGCGCTCTCGACCGCCGCTCGCATCATCTCCAGCCCGCCTAACGCGTGCACGTTGATGATGTGCGCGCCGGGCCGCACGAGTTGCCGGATCGCCGCGCCGACCGTGCGCGGAATATCGTGCAATTTCACATCGACGAAGTAGCGGACGTCGCGGGCTTGCAGATACGAGAAAATCCGCTCCGGATATCCGCAGAGCGCTTCGAGACCGATTTTGAAGATGACGTCGAGTTCGTAGAGCTGGTCGATGAGCGCCTCGGCCTGTTCGGGCCCCGGCACGTCCAATGCGACGATCAACTGGCTCATAGCGTTATCCCTCATCCCCTTCATACTGTTGCGCGTTTGCGAAACCGACGTTGGCTCTGCCTACGATGGACGAGAGCGAACGAAGGTTGCGTTGGGCGAGATAGGCTCGCAGTTCCTCGACGATCCGCACCGGCACCCGAGGATCGGTGAAGTTCGCCGTTCCGATGCTCACCGCGCTCGCGCCGGCGAGGAAGAACTCGAGCGCGTCGCTCGTGGTTTCGATCCCGCCCTGGCCGATAATCGGAATCGTGACCGCGCGCGCAACCTCGTACACCGCGAGAACGGCGATCGGCCGGATTGCCGGCCCGGAGAGACCCCCCGTGACATTCCCCAAGCGCGGGCGCCAGGTTTCAACATCGATGGCCATACCGCGCACCGTGTTGATCACCGCCAAGGCGTCGGCCCCGGCAGATTGCGCCTCGCGCGCGATCGATGCGATGTCGGTCACGTTGGGCGAGAGTTTGACGATCAGCGTTTTGTCCGTTACCTCGCGCGCCGCTCGTACCACTTTGCCCGTTAGGCGCGGATCGCACGCGAAGGTTTCGCCCTCGCTCGCGACGTTCGGGCACGAGATGTTTAACTCGATCGCCGCGATCTCCGAACGCTGCCCGAGCATTTCGCACACGTACGCGTAGTCGTCCACCGAGAATCCGGCAACGCTCCCGACGATCGTACACGGACGGCCGGCAAACTTCGCGACGTCGTGTTCGAGATACCACTCGATGCCGGGGTTCTGCAACCCGATCGCGTTGAGCATCCCGGCCGGCGTATGCACCAATCGCGGCGTCGGGTTCCCAAGACGCGGGTGCCGCGTGACGCTCTTGAGAACGACCGCGCCGATTTTCGCGAGATCGACGAACGGTGCGAACTCCTCTCCCGAGCCGTAACATCCACTTCCCATGAGGGTTGGATATGCGAGCGTCAGGGAGCCGATCTTCGTCGTAAGATCGACATCGCGCAGGTCGTTTGCGCCTACCATCGTAGCTCGTGCGCCCAAAAGACGGGGCCCTCTTTACAGATGCGCGCGTAGACCACGTCGCTGCCGCCGCGCTCGAGCGGTGGAAAGCTGGGTGCTTGCGCGCTCGTCCCGATCAACGGCACCACGCAACCCCAACAGCCGCCGACGCCGCACGCAAACGTTTCCTCGAGTGAGAGTTGCGCTCGTACGCCGAGCGTTTCGGCAACGCGTGCGACGGCGCGCAGCATCGGCGTCGGGCCGCACGCCAGGATGAGGCCCGGCGGGTCGGCCCCTTCGAGCGCCTGCGTGATGTAACCATGGTGCCCCAAACTCCCGTCGTCGGTCGCGAGAATCACTTCGCAGCCTTCGCGCTCGAAACGTTCGCGCTCCACGAGCAGTTCGCGATTGCGCGCGCCGTAGAAGAGGCGCACGCGCGCTCCCGCGGCGAGCAGCGTTTGTGCGGGCAGCAGCACCGATGCGATGCCCACGCCGCCGGCGACGATCGCGACGTCGCGCGGATTTGAAGATAGATCGAACCCGTTCCCGAGCGGCCCCGTCAACGATAGGCTGTCGCCCGGGCGCAACCCGGCAAGTTCGGTCGTTCGCTTACCCACAACGAAGAAGAGCAAGCTGCCCCGCGTTCCTTGCGCTTCGTAGATGCCGAGCGCCGTCGATGCGACTTCTCCACTAGGCGGAACGGCCATCACATACTGCCCCGGACGCGTCACAGCGACCAGCGCGGGCGCGTCGAAACCAATGAGAACGACGTTCGCTGCGAGTTCGCGACGGTCGATAATTGTCGCATCGAAGGTGCCGCATGGCGACGCGGTGGTGGTCATAATGGCACACTTTCACCAAACATTAAAAAAACTCCGGGCCAAAAGCTGAACCATTGGTATGAAACAGCCGTTATAGAGAACAGAGACAAAACTCTGAAAGGAGGGTCCGCAGATGGCAGGTGTGATGGTTTTCAAATCACTCGCTGACGCGTTGCGTGCCGGATACCAGGTTTACGACCGCACGTCGGACGGATACCTCGTTCGGACACGAACGTCGGCCGGCTGGGCAATCGCGCTGGTCGCGTGTAAGTAAACCCAGAGTAAGCAGCAGCTGGAAAGGAGCCGCCGGCAAATGTCGGCGGCTCCTTTCTTATGGCCTCACGCGGGTTAGCGATAATCCGGGGGCTGAGCCGGTTTCTCGATCTCCGGCGTCGGGCCGGGGCGCCATCCCGCGGGGCCGGCCGGGGGCGGGGACGGTGGCGGCGGCGGCGGCGTGGCACCGGGCTGGGCCCGGGGACCGAAGTGCATCGAGGGATCGTTCGGACGCGGGCCGCGCATGAACATCGGCGGCACCTGCGCTCCGTTGAGGAGGGCGTTGATGATCTGGGCGATGCCCACGAACATCGGAATCAATCCACCCAGAATCCACGGGCCGGGCTCGTGGCTGATGAACGAGAGGCCGATCAGCAAGGCCAGGCCGACGAGCGTGAGCCGAATCCCCTTGCTCATCTGCGTCTGTGCGTAGAAACTCGGGTCGCCGCCGTACGGCGGCGGCATCCCCGGAGGCGGTACGCCCGGGCCCGGCGGCGGGACGTCGCCCATACCCTGCGCCCACGCGTCGAAGCGGCGGCCGTAGCGCGAACCGCCTAGGCCGCCCGGCGGCGGCACGATGCCTCGCCGAATCATCTCCATTCGCTCCTGGTGAGCCAGCACGCGAGAGATCACCCACGCGGCGACCGGCGCACCGAAGAGAAAGACGATGCCGAAAAGGGGAACGAGGTCATGCATGATTAGGGCGCTCCGTTCGTCGTGATATGGATGGATCCGTCGCCGCTCGATACGTTCAAGCTGCTCGATCCGTCGCCGACGCGCAGCTGCTGTTGATTGCCGCCATCGTTGTGGAACGATTGGCCGTCCAACGTCATGCTGCCGTCATCGGTGTGGGCGGCGATCGTCGCGTTGCTGCCCGAAGCAAGCGCGAGACCGATGCTTCCGTCGCCACTAGAGATTTCGTAGGTTCCCGAACCGGGAAAGAGGCCGTCCACCCGCACGGATCCGTCGCCCGAATGCACGGTCGCACGCGGCGCCGAACCGTTGAGGACGATGCCCTGCGCATGAATGCTGCCGTCGCCGGTTTTCGCCGTCAGCGCATTCGCCGTGACGTCCGTAAGATGCAAGCTTCCGTCGTCGCTCGAAATCTCGAGCGTGCCGCCACGAACGCGCCGCAATTCGACCCGGCCGTCGTTGCTATGCGCGCTGACGTTTCCGCTCGAATCGGCGATGGAGATCGAGCCGTCGATCGAGGTGGCGCTCACGCCGTTCGTGATGCCGTTGACGCCGGCGCCCGAGCAGCGGGCGATCTGCACGCTCGATCCGCTCGGGACTTGGACGTCGATCCCCCGCTCGTCGTCCATGAAAAATCCAAAGAATCCGAGGTGATAGGAGGGCCGCACTATGCGCACGCCGTCGGCGCTTCGCGTCACCGTTAAGGCTGGAATATGCGCCGCATCGCTGCCCCACGTTAGCCCGCTGAAGTGCGTGCGATCCTGCACGTGGACGAGGCCGTCGCGCGACGGGCTCACCGTCACACGCGACTGCGGATCGTCGATATAGACTGCAGGCGCATTCCCGGCGGCCAGCGGTGCGATGGGATGCGCGCCCGGTACCGTCTGCGCCGGCGAGTAGCCGGCGCTTCCAGTCCAGCTCCACAGGCTGTGCCCCGAAAGGACGAACGCGGCCATGCCGAGGATCACCACCTCAACAGCGGCGAGCATCGCGATCAAAGCGAACCGGCGCGATTGCATTTGCATCATCTTCTTTCCCTTCGGCTAGAGCCGCGGCCCCCAACCGTCGAAGGTGGGACGCAGCGATTGCGCGGCGTCGCGGCGATCCGGCAACGAGACCGTGGGCCGGGCTTCATGTGGGAGCGATGTCTTGGGGATGGTAACCATGGCGGTCGAGTGCCTCCGAAACGAATTTCCTGCCTGACTTACGCCGGGGCGCAGGACTTGTTTCATAGGGGGTGGCGAAACATCGCGGTGGGACAGGCCGTATCACCGGCGTGTCGGCAGCTCTCGCGGAGGCACCCCGAATAGAACGGTTACCCTCCGGGCCGGAAGACGGCGATCTCGTGACCATGACGCTCGGCGGCAACCCCGACGCGTTTGCCACGCTCGTCGAACGTTACGACCGCGCCGTCTACCACCTCGCCTATCGCACCCTGCACGACGTCGAAGAAGCTCGCGACGTCGCTCAGGAATCGTTCTTCAAGGCGTTCCGCTCCTTGCGAACCTTCAAACCGGGGGCGAAGTTTTCGACCTGGATTTTCGCGATCGCCTATCACGCATGTTGCGACCGATTGAACCGTCGCAAGCGTTATAGTAATGAGGAGCTTCCCGAGCGAGCCGACGCAAGCGCCGGGCCCGAGCACCAGGCGATCGCCGGCGACGATGCCCGGCGGCTCCGGGCCGCGATCGACGCGCTGCCGGAGAAATATCGCAGCGTGATTACGCTCTACCACCTTCAGGGTAAACAGTACGAAGAGATCGCACAGGTACTGGGACTCCCGATGGGAACGGTAAAAACCCACTTATTCCGAGCCAAGGAGCACCTGCGAAAGCTCCTCGTCGGAGCGGAGGTAATGGAATGAACGGCCACTATAACGACGACGACCTGGATCTGGCGCTCTTTGCCCTCGAACTCGAAGAGCCCCCGACGGACTTGCGCGCGTCGATCTTGGCCGCAACGGTCTACCGGCCGGCTCCGATGTTCTCGCGCGCCGAAATCGTCGCCCTTGCCTTCATCACCACCGCGATCGTGGCCCTGATCGGCTTCGTCATCGCGGGCGGCGGTACGCTCTTCGCAAATTCGGTGCAAGCCCTCGAGACCGGTTTGGTGCAGACGTTCTCGAACTACACCACGCTCGGATGGCTCGCCGTGGGCGGCGCCACCGCGATCTGGCTCTCACTTTTCACCGGATTCCAATCGTTTCCGGCATCCGCCAGCAAGGTCGGCGAGACTAGCACCCGCTAATTCGTCGGCATGACGATGCCGGCAAGCCCTTTCAAGATTCTGGTTATCGAAGACGACGCCGCGATCGGCCGCGTCCTCCAGCTCGAGCTCGAGCATGAGGGGTATGCGGTCGAGGTGGCTCGCGACGGCCTGGCGGGCCTCGAAAAGGCCCTCAAAGAACCCGACCTCGTGATCCTCGACCTCATGCTTCCGCGCATGGACGGCATCGAGGTATGCAAGCGCATCCGCGTCAAGAGCGCCGTTCCGATCATCATGCTCACCGCCAAGGATCGCGTGCCGGATCGCGTCGAGGGGCTCGACGTGGGAGCCGACGACTACATGGTCAAGCCGTTTGCCACCGAAGAGCTGCTCGCCCGGGTGCGGGCGCGGCTGCGCGAACGTCTGCCGAAAACCAACGTCATCTCCTATCGCGACGTAGTGATGGATCGCGATCGGCACGAGGTGAGCCGCGCGGGGCAAGCCATTTCGCTAACGGCCAAAGAGTATGCCTTGCTCGAATACCTCTTGCTCCATCGCAATAAAGTGCATACGCGCGACGAACTCTTCAACGGCGTTTGGGGGAGCGATTTCTTGGGCGACTCGAATTTGATCGACGTCTACATTCGTTACCTTCGCACCAAAATCGACGAAGGTTACGAGCACAAGCTCATCGCAACCGTGCGCGGTGTCGGCTATACCATCAAAGATTAGCGCGCCGGTGCAGCGCACGCGCGGTTCGCTGCGATGGCGCATCGCGATTTCCTATGCCGCGCTCTTGATCGGCGTGCTCGCGCTTGCCGGCGGGATCCTGATCTGGCGGTTCCAAACGATCCTGCTGCAGGAAGCGCACGCCCGCGTCGAAGCGACGATGCGAGAGATCACCGCCGCGGCCGCGCCGCAGTCCAATCCCTTTGGATTCGTCGACGCTTCGGGGACGTTCGCGATGCTTCTGGGCAGCAACAGCCTCTCCACGTGGGAATCGCCGTCGAGTTTCGT
>DATKQG010000036.1 GCA_035532835.1 Candidatus Dormiibacterota bacterium | reverse complement strand
TCCGCTGCTGGGCAGCGTCCGCTCGACGGCGCAGATGATCAGCTACGAGCTTTCAATGTCGCTCTCGTTCGTCGGCGTGTTGATCATCGCGGGGACGACGTCGCTCGACGGCATCGTCAACGCGCAACTGCATTGGTGGTTCCTCATCACGCAATGCGTCGGATTCGTCATCTACGTCATCACCGCCGTCGCCGAAACCAATCGCGCGCCGTTCGATTTAGTCGAAGCCGAGACCGAGTTGGTCGCCGGCTTTCATACCGAATACTCGGGCCTTCGGTTCGGCCTGTTCTTCATCGCCGAGTACGTGAACATGCTCACCGTTTCGTGTATCGCGACGCTCCTGTTCCTCGGCGGCTGGAACGCCCCGTTCGGGCTGACCGTGATCCCCGGTATCGTGTGGTTCCTAATCAAGGTCGCGGCATTCATGTTCTTCTACATCTGGTTGCGTTCGACGCTCCCTCGCATGCGCTACGATCGTCTGATGGCGTTCGGGTGGAAGGTACTGCTTCCGGTCGCTACGCTCAACGTTATCGCGACGGCAATCTACGTCGCGTTCAAAGGGTAACCATGAGAAAAAACCTCTATAACGTCGGCGCGATCCTCAAGGGGCTCTCGATCACGTTCTCGTTCATGTTCAAGAAGAAGCCGACGATCGAATACCCGTCGATCAAGAAGCAACACGCGCCGCGTTTCCATGGCTTGCACGAACTGCGCCGCTATGCGGACGGCAAGGAGCGCTGCATCGGCTGCGAACTGTGCTCGAGCGCGTGCCCGGCAAATGCGATCACGGTGATCGGTGCCGAGAATACGCCCCAGGACCGAACCTCGCCCGGGGAGCGTCACGCGGCACGTTACGAAATCGACGAACTGCGTTGCATCTTCTGTGGGATGTGCGAAGAAGCGTGCCCGACCGACGCGATCGTCCTGACCCCGCGTTTCGAGATGGCCGATTACCGCCGCGGTTCTTTCATCTACGCTAAAGATCGCTTGCTGGTACCGCCCGAGGCGGGCATCGGGCAGGCGCCCGACGAGCGGCCCAACGGCATCCCGTCCGATCTCGGTCGCGTCACGGAGGTCAAATCGACGATGGACATTGCCCAAGGTTACTCCGCCACGAATCGTGGCGAGACGCTCAAAACGCAGCGAAAGGGGCTCGCGCCATGATCGCCTTCTGGGTTTTGGGCGTCATCTTGATCGCCAGCGCGATGTGGACGATTACCGCAAAGAAGCCGGTCTACAGCGTGGTGGGATTGCTGGCGCACTTCGTTGCGCTCGCGGCGATGTATCTCACGCTCTCCGGCGAGTTTTTGGCGGTGATGCAGATCATCGTGTACTCCGGCGCGATCCTGGTGCTCTTTCTCTTCGTCATCGCCTTGCTCTCGAGTGGCGTCGCGCCGTTCGCGACCGGTATCAATCGGTTGCCGAAGATTGCCGCACCGGCGATCGTCGTCGCGTTGGCCGGGCTAGGGTTCGCGATCTACGCGGTGGGACGCTCGTCGGTGACGGCGACCTCCGGCGCGCTGACGGCGGCTGCGGCCGGCCCGGTCGGAACGGCCGGCGTATTCGGCAGCGTCGACGATTTCGGCAAGGCGCTCTTTACGACGTACCTGCTGCCCTTCGAAATCACCGCGCTCATCCTAATGGTCGCGGTGATCGGCGTCGTGACGCTGGCCGGCGATTCGACGCCGTATGCGGCGACCGAAAAACAGGCGCGCGCCGTACGCAAGAATATGCGCGAGGCGATCGTACGCGGAGGCGAGCGGTGACGTCGTCGTTACTGCCGGTTGCCTTGGGTAATTACATCGCGCTCTCCGCGGTGCTCTTCTTCATGGGCGTCGTCGGCGTCATCGTCCGGCGCAACCCGCTCGTGATGCTGATGTCGATCGAACTGATGTTCAACGCCGCGAACCTGCTGTTCATGGCGTTCGCGCGAGCCTGGATGAACAACGCGGGCCATATCTTCGCTTTTCTCGTAATCACCGTTGCCGCAGCCGAGGCCGCGATTGGCCTGGCGATCGTGGTAGCGGTGTTTCGAACCGCCAAGCACGTCGACGTGGACGACGTAGCGATGCTCAAGGGGTAACGGCACACGAATGATTCGGCATATCATGGGCGTTGACGGGAGTTACCCGTATCTCTTGGCGCTATGGCTCTTACCGTTATTGGGCGCGCTGGTACTCTGGGCGTTCGGCCCGCAGATGCGGCGCGTGGCCGGATGGTTCGGCTCGGGCATCGTCGGCGCATCGTTCGTCCTGACGGCGCTCTCGTGGGGCGCGGGCACTCAAAGCTCGGGCGGAGCGGTCGGGGCGCATCAGGCGTTGGGCTCGTGGTTCGCCGGCTTTCATTTCGGCCTCTTGCTCGATCCGCTCTCGCTGCTGTGGGCGCTGATCATCACCGGCGTCGGCTGCCTCATCCACGTCTATTCGATCGGCTACATGGACGGCGACGGGGCCTTCGCGCGCTTCTTCGCGTACATGAACTTCTTCGTATTTGCGATGCTCACGCTGGTGCTCTCCGACAACTTTATCGGTTTGCTGGTAGGCTGGGGGCTGGTCGGCCTCGCATCGTATTTCTTGATCGGGTTCTGGTTTTTCAAGCCGGCCGCCGTTGCCGCGGCGCGCAAGGCATTCGTCATCAACGTGGTCGGTGACGTCGGCATCATGTTGGCGATCTTTCTGATCGTCGCGAACGTTCATTCGATCGGGTTCGGGGATGCGTTTGCCGCCGCGGGCTCGTTCAGCTCGACAACCTTGTTCGCGATTTGCTTGTGTCTCTTTATCGGTGCCGCTGCCAAATCGGCGCAGATTCCGCTGCACACGTGGTTGCCCGATGCGATGGAGGGCCCCACGCCCGTTTCGGCACTGATCCACGCGGCCACCATGGTTACCGCCGGCGTCTATTTGATCGCGCGCTGTGCGCCCCTGTGGAGCCATAACAGCGACGCGCAGCTTCTGGTCGGGACGGTCGGCGGCGTTACCGCGATCGTCGGTGCGGTTTTGGGATGCGCGCAATGGGATATCAAACGCATTCTCGCCTACTCGACGATGTCGCAGATCGGTTACATGATCATGGGCGTCGGCGTGGGCGCTTACGAAGGCGGCGTCGCGCACTTTTTCACGCATGCGTTTTTCAAAGCGCAGCTCTTCCTGGGCGCGGGCCTTATCATTCACGCGCTGGCGAACGAACAGGACGTACGGCGCATGGGGGGCTTGGTGAAGAAGCTGCCGTTTGCGTTCGTGGCGATGTTGACCGGCGTTCTCGCGATCTGCGGCATTCCGCCGTTTTCCGGATTTTTTAGCAAGGATCAAGTGATCTACGGCACCCTGCAACACGGCCACCCGTGGCTCTACGCCGTAGGCATCGTTACGGCCGGCATCACCGCCTACTACATGTGCCGATTGCTGTTCGTGACGTTCTTGGGTGAATATCGCGGCAACGTCGATCCGTCGGACCTGGGCATCCGTCACCCCGAACTCGCGGGAACGCCGGACGTTCACGATGCGCATGCATCTCACGGCCACGCTCCGGCGTGGATCATGAACGTACCGGTGGCGATCCTCATCGTTCCCACGGTCTTCGCCGGATGGTTGATGTTCGGCGGCGACAACTCCCCATGGGCGCATTTCTTCGCTGCGGAGTTCGTCCCGAGCTCGCTTCCGGCCCCGGCCATTAGCGAAGGCGTGACCGGCATCGTGGCGCTGCTCGTCG
Organism: Candidatus Dormiibacterota bacterium; assembly: GCA_035532835.1. Classification (NCBI taxonomy): domain Bacteria; kingdom Bacillati; phylum Candidatus Dormiibacterota; species Candidatus Dormiibacterota bacterium. Next base: position 3,797 of record DATKQG010000036.1, on the reverse strand, counting down.
TGCTCCTCGGAGCCGCCATCGCATACGTTCGCTACGGGACGGTCGCCGCGCGCGCCGGTGCGGTGGCCCGCCTGCGTGACGAATCGGTTCGCATGCCCGCGCTCCTGCGCAACGCCTTCTATTTCGATGCGGCACTCGACCTAATCTTCGTGCGCGGCTCCGAGGCGCTCGGCACGTTTTTCTCGCGCTACGTCGATCCACACGTGATCGACGGCGCCGTACGCGAGACCGCGATTTCTGCCGGATGGCTCGGAGCGTTGACACGATCGTTCCAGACCGGACTGGTGCGCGCGTACGCGTTCATCATCGTGGTGGGAGCCGCGTGTTTCATTGCCTACTACGCGCTGGTTGGAGGGACGCACTAATGGGCGACTGGTTGGTGCTGCTCACCATCGTGCTGCCGCTGCTTGCGGGAGCGATCTGCTACGTACTTCCACGCGAGAATCCCGTGGTTGCTAAACTGTTCGGCGCCGCGGTTGCGACGCTGAGCCTGGTGCTGCTCATCGTCACCCGCAATCAAGAGTGGAGCGTGCGTTGGCTCTCGCGGCCGTTCGTCGCAGCATTTCATTTCGGCACCACCGATATCTCGTTTTGGATCGCCGCCCTCTTGGCCGTATGCACGGTATGTGCGGTGCTCGCGACCAATCTTCCGCGGCAGCGCGACTTTATCGCGTTGCTGCTCATGCTCGAAGGCACGATGCTGGGCCTCTTTCTCGCCCGCGATTTGCTCGTGTTCGCGCTCTTCTGGGACTTGATGCTTCTGCCGGTGTTCTTCGGACTGATCGGTTGGGGCGAGCATCGGGCGACGGCGTGGCGGTATTTCATCTATAATTTTGCCGGTGGACTTGCCTTGCTGTTGGCAACGGCCGCATTCGGCGTCCTTAACGGATCGACCGACGTGATCGGCGCGAGCGCGCACCTCGTCGGGGCCTGGGTGCCGTGGATCTTCGCCGGATTCACCGTGGCATTTTTGGTGAAGACGCCGGTCTGGCCGCTGCATACCTGGATGCCCTTGACGTACGCCGATACGCCCGCTCCGATGGTCGCCGTCGTAAGCGCGGTGCAATCGAAGGCGGGCCTCTACGGCTTCATCGCAATCTGCATGGCGTTCATGCCGGATTACCTCAAAGCCTACGCCGGCATCCTTATCGTGCTGGGCGTAATTTCGCTGCTGTACGGTGCGTTCGCGGCGTTGATGCAGACCGATGTCAAGCGCATCGTTGCATATTCGTCGCTCTCGCATTTAGGCTTGATCGTGGTGGCGATCGCTTCGTTCAACGCGATGGCGTTGCGCGGAGCGCTGATCTACATCATCGCCCACGGGCTCTTCTCGGCAGCGCTCTTTCTGATTATCGGGTTCGTCGAAGAGCGCGAAGAGACGCGCTCGCTCTTGCGACTCGGCGGCATCGGAAAAGCCAATCCGCGCTTGGCCGGCGCGCTCTGCATCGCGATCCTGGCGGCGCTCGGGCTCCCGGGCCTGGCAGGCTTCGCGGGCGAGATCGTCATCTTGACGGGCGTCTTCTCGGCGGGATATCTTTGGCCGACGATTCTCGCGCTGGTCCCGATCGTCTTAGCGGCTGCGTATATGCTGCGGCTCTTCCAGGGCGTGATGAACGGCCCCGAACGCGAAGATCTTCCGGTTCGCCGCGATTTGAGTTGGCTCGAAGGGCTCGCCCTTGCTCCGCTGGTGCTGGCGCTCGTCTTCGTCGGCGTCAATCCGCATGCGTTAACAACCTTCGATACCGCGGCGTATAGCGCGGTCGCAACCACGTTAGGAGGGGCACGATGACGAACATGGTGAGCGGTGCGGATTGGGTCGCGCTCGCCCCGCTGGGCATCGTCGCCGTCACCGCGCTGGTCGTTCTGCTGGTCGATTTGGCGGCGCGCGACCACGCGCCGCGTAATGCCTCGATCGCGATCGGTATCGCGGGGACGCTGGTGGCGGCGTTCGTCTGCGCGCGGGGGTACGGCGTCAATTACGCAGCCTTCGGCGGCGCGTTCGTGCAAGGCGGCTTCAGCACCGTCTTTCAGGAGATCGTCCTCATAGCGGTGCTGGGTTCGCTCGTCCTCTTCGCGGCGATCGGCAAGGAAACGCGCGTCGCCGCCGGTGTGGCGCTGATGCTCTGGTCGGCGTGCGGCGCGATGCTCATGGCCGGAGCTGCCAGCCTAATGACGATTTTTCTCGGTCTGGAGTTGCTCTCGCTCGCGCTCTACTGCCTGTGCGGCCTCTCCGACCGGCCGACCGCGCGCGAAGCCGCACTCAAGTACCTGATTCTCAGTTCGACCGCATCGGGGTTCATGCTCTACGGCATGGCGCTGCTCTTCGGCGCGAGCGGCAGCGTGCAACTCGCCGCCTTGGTCGCTCCGGCGCTCGCGGCTTCGCCGCTCTATTGGGTCGGCTCGGGCCTATTCTTCGTCGGCATCGCATTCAAACTCAGCTTGGTCCCCTTCCACACTTGGGCACCCGACGTATACGAAGGCGCTCCCTTACCGGTCACGGCGTTCATGAGCGTTGCCACCAAAGCGGGAACGCTGGCCGTATTGGCGCGCTTCATCTATGCGGCGGTTCCCAGCACGATCGCCGAAAAGTTGTTGCTGCCGATCTGGGTGATCGCTGCGATTTCGATGATCGCCGGCAACGTCGGGATGCTCGCGCAACACGATCTCAAACGCTTGATCGCGTTCTCCGGTATCGCGCAGGTCGGCTATATCCTCACCGCGCTAGCGGGTGGCTCCGCGCTCGGATTGCGCTACGCCATCTACTACCTCGTGGCGTATGCGGTCATGAATCTCGGTGCATTTGCGATCGCCGCGACGCTGTCGGGCGATGGCGAAGAAGGCTCGCGGCTCGCCAACTATCGCGGCCTGGCCAAGCGACGCCCGTTGGCAGCCGCGTTGATGAGCGTGTTCCTGATCGCGATGGCCGGCTTACCGCCGACCGCCGGTTTCCTCGGAAAGATCTTGATCCTTTCGAGCAGCGTGAGCAACGGCTACGCATGGCTCGGAGGCGTGCTGATCGTCGGCACGGCGATCTCGCTCTACGCTTATGCGAAGATCGTGCGCGCGATGTACGCTCGCGACGAGCACGCGCACCCGCACGACGCCAGCCCGGCGGTGCCCCTCGCGTGGGCGAGCGCGGTGATCTGCGCGGTCGTCGTGATCGTGATGGCCTTTTATCCCCTCACGCCAAGCAATATTCTGCCGCTCGTACGATGAGCCAAGACTTCTTTGCCGTTTTCGGGAGCGCCGTTCGTGGCTTACGCGCACGGCTCGACCGCATTCTGCAAAGTCACGGCTTGCGGCTGGGGCAGTATCAAGTGCTGCGCGTCCTGTGGGATCACGACGGGTCGACGCCGCGCGAACTCGCCGATCGGCTCGACGTCGAGATGCCGACCGTCACCCGAACCGTGCAGCGAATGGTGCGCGACGGTTTGGTACAACGCGAAGCGCACGGGACCGACGCGCGTTCCATACGCATTCGGCTCACGCCCCTTGGAACGAATAAGAAAGCCGAGGTCGCTCGCCTGTTCAGCGATGAGGCCGAGCGTGCACTGACAGGATTTTCAACCCGAGATCGCGCGGCGTTCGTGGCGTTCCTCGAACGCATCAATACCAACGTTCGGCGCTAGTCGTCGGGCAAGGCGCGAACCCCAGGCGAGGCACACGGTTGGGGGACCGCTGTTGGATTTTACATCCTGTAAAATCCAACGCTGCTACGTTTTTTGGGCAAAGCAAGCTTTGAAGCGCGCATCCTCATATGATGTGAAGTGGAGGGCGTAGAACGCCCCCCACACGGT
>DATKQG010000035.1 GCA_035532835.1 Candidatus Dormiibacterota bacterium | reverse complement strand
CAACCCGAAAAAGGGACATAAGCCAAAGCTGGGGCACCCATGGAAAACCCCTTTTTAAGAACACCACTCCGACGAGCTATCCGGACATTTCTACTTGGCGAAGCCGGACATCAGGACGTGGGGCTAACAGCGACTCCTGTCGATAGGGCGGTACAGGATTCGCCGCGTGCCTCCCAAAGACGGGGGGCCGTGGACGTCATTGCCTTGGATGGCCGGGCCTATGCGAAGTTTCTAGCGGCCGGCACCTATTTCCTTAAGAAGTACCGCCAGGTCCTCAACGACCTCAACGTGTTTCCGGTCCCCGACGGGGATACCGGAACCAACATGTACCTCACGTTGCGCTCCGCGACGCTCGAAGCCGCAAAGTTGCACGATGCTCCCCTATCGGAGGTCGCCGCCGCTGCTGCTCAGGGCAGTTTGATGGGCGCCCGCGGGAATTCGGGCGTCATCATCTCGCAGATGCTGCGCGGCTTCGCGCATCACGTGCGCCACCGCTCGGAGATCGATACGTTCGTTATGGCCACCGCCATGCGCGAATCGGTTCTGGCCGCGAGGCAAGCCCTGTTGCGGCCCGTCGAAGGCACGATCATCTCGGTTGCGGAGGCGGCCGCGGATGCGGCCTATCACCTGGCGCTATACGAGCGCGATTTCTATCGGCTCATCAACGGCGTGTTGCGTGCCGCGAACGATGCTCTCGATCGCACGCCCGAGCAACTGCCGGTGCTCAAAGAAGCCGGCGTGGTCGACTCGGGCGGTGCGGGCTTTGTGTATTTCATCGAAGGCATCTTGCGCTTTCTCCCCGATAGCAAAGTGCGCGCGACCGCATTCCCGCGCCGTCCCGCACGCCAGCACGTCTTTACGCCGGCGCAGATCGTGGGCGAAAACAAATTCTGCACCGAATTCATTTTGGAATCCGCCGGCTGCACCGTGCTCGATCTGCGCCACCAACTCGAACCGCGCGGTGAATCGCTGGTGGTTATCGGAGCGCCCCCGACGATCAAAGTGCACATCCATACCGACGACCCGGAACGCGTGCAAGAGATTGCGCTACAGCACGGCACGCTGACGCGGCTTAAAATCGACAACATGGAGCAACAGCATCGCGTCCTCGTCGTCGATCGTAATGCCGGCGGACGTTCGGTCGCGGCGGTGGTTCCGGGCCCCGGGTTCGAGCGGATCGTTAAAGAACTCGGCGTCGAAATTACCCTTGACGGCGAAAAGAATCCCAGCGTCCGCGATCTGTTGCTGGCGGTCAACAAGTGCCTGAGCGACGACGTCTATCTCTTCGTTAACGATCCGAACGTGGCACTTGCCGCACGCGAGGTTGCGGCGCTCACCGAGAAGCGTTTGCACGTCGTTGCAACGCGCGACATCGTCGGCGGAATCGCGGGCTTGTTCGCATTAGGTCTCTCTGCCGTCGACGAACTGCCGAGCGACGTCGAATTGTTGGCCGCGGCGCAGCGGGTCCGCAGCGCGCAGGTCTTTTTTGCCGGAAAGGATGCGACGCTGGGCGGCGTGAGCGTCGCGCGCGGCAAGCCGGCCGCGAGCTTCGGCGGTAGCTTGGTCGGGGCCGATTCGCTCGCCGATGCGGCCATCGCCGCGTTGCGCGCCATGGGGGTGCAGGGCGGCGGGCTGGTCACCCTCTATTACGGCGGAGCGCAAAAGGAGAAGGATGCGCAGCGTTTGAGCGAAGTGTTGAAGGGCGCGTTCGCCGATGCCGATATCGAATATTACTACGGCGGTATGAAGAGCGCTGAATATTGGATTTCATTGGATGAGTAAGCCGCGCATCGCGCTCGACGCCATGGGAGGCGACCACGCGCCGCAAGAAATCGTTGCGGGCGCGCTGCTTGCCGCCCAAGCCTACGATGCGCACCTCCTGCTCGTCGGCGACGAGAAACAAGTCCGGCCGCTGCTCCAGGGCGCCGGTTCCGACCGCATCGAGATCGTCCATGCCGACGAGGCGGTCCCTATGGATCAGCATGCGTCGCAGGCCTTGCGCGCGGCGGACCGCAGCTCGCTCGGAGTCGCGGTGAATCTCGTGAAGAGCGGCTCCGCCGATGCGGTGGTCTCGGCCGGAAACAGCGGGGCATTTCTGGCGATCGCGCTGATCAAGCTGCGAACGATCGAAGGCGTCGCGCGCCCCGCGATCGCGACCGTATGGCCGGCGCTCAATGGGCCGACCGTCCTGCTCGATTCCGGTGCGAACGTCGACTGCCGGCCGGAGTGGCTCGCGCAGTTCGGGCTCATGGGCTCGGCCTACGCTCAGGCCGTCCTGGGAATTAAAAACCCCCGCGTCGCCGTACTCTCGGTCGGCGAAGAACGCAGCAAGGGCAACGCGCAAGTGCTTGAAGCCGCGCGACTTCTCGACGCGGCGCCGGTGAATTTCATCGGCAATATCGAGGGCAAGGATATGTTCCACAACGCGGCCGACGTCATCGTTACCGATGGATTCGTCGGCAACATCGTTCTCAAAACGGGCGAAGGCATGATCGCCGATCTCACCCACGTCATGAAAGACGCGCTACTCGGCGGAAACATCATCACCAAGATCGGCACCGCGATGCTCGCTCCGGCACTGCGCGGGCTGCGCAGAAAATTCGATTACGAAAGGATCGGCGGGGCGCCGTTGCTGGGGCTGCGTGGAAACTGCATCGTCACCCACGGCCGGGTGAGCCGCAACGGTATCAAGCACGCGATCGGGGTTGCCATCGCCGAAGTCGATCACGATGTGGTCGGCAAAATCACCGAACTCGTCGCTCCGCACCTGGCGAAATAACGTGGCCGTCGCAATCGTCACCGACAGTACCTCCGACCTCGATCCGCAGCGCGCCGCCGCCGCCGGCGTAACGGTGGTTCCGCTCTTCGTCGTGTTCGGCGATACCAGTTACAAAGATACCGTCGAGCTCTCGCGCAGCGAATTCTACGAAAAATTAGCGACCGAGCGGACGTTGCCGATCACTTCGCAGCCGACCGCGCAGATGTTCGAAGAGGCGTACGCGCCTTTGGTTGCCGCCGGGGACGAGATCCTCTGCATTACGATCTCGTCGTTTCTCTCAGGCACCATCAATGCGGCGACGGCCGGGGCGCAGCGATTCCCAGATGCCAAGATTCACATCTACGACTCGCAGAGCGCGGCCGGGGGCCTCGGCATGATGGTCTTGAGGGCGGCCGAATTGGCGCGGACGGGGCACACTCTGGCGCAGATTCTGGAAGCGCTCGATTACGAGCGTCGCACGCAACGTCTGTATGCCTGTTTTACGGATCTCTCGCATCTGCAGCGCACCGGCCGCATCGGCAAAGCTCAAGCGGTCCTGGGCACCCTGATGAAAATCGTTCCGGTCCTGTGTCTCAAAGACGGCCAGGTTGTAGCCGAGGCACAGGTGCGCACGTTCGCCCGCGCACAGGAAACGATGTTGGACCTCACCATGAAAGCCGTCACCGATATTTCGAAGGCGCGCTTTTTGGTGATCCACACGAACGCACCGCAACTCGCGAGCAATGCGGTCGAAAAACTGGTTGCGCGACTTGGTGGCGTGCAACCGCGGATGCTGGAAACGCTGGAAGCGGGCCCAGTCATCGCCACACACGGGGGGCCTGGGGCAGTCGGCATCTTCGTCGCTCAAGACGAATAAGGAGAGTGTTTCGATGGGCGTAGTTATCGTTACGGACAGTTCGTCCGATCTTTCGAGCGCGTCGGCACGGCAGTACGGGATCGAGGTCGTGCCGTTGTGGATCGTGTATGGCCAGGAGCGCTTGCGGGACGGCGTCGATATTCAACGTTCAACGTTCTACTCGCGGCTCGCAGCGGCGAAAGATCTCCCGCATACCGCGCCGGTCGACGAGGCGGAGTTTGCCGAAGTCTTCGCGCGGCACGTCGACGCGGGAAACGACGTGGTGGCTCCGGTCATCTCCGAGAAAATCTCGGAAACCTACAAACATGCCGTCGCGGCGGCGGCGAAGTTCCCCGGCCGGGTCCATGTGGTCGATTCTCAGACGTTCTCCGGCGGATTGTTTCTACAGGCCATGGCCGCATCGGAATTGGCCAAAGCGGGGAAGAGCGCCGCGGAGATCGCGAAGGTGTTGGAGGCGGCTCGAGCGACCCAACACGGGTATTTCATTACCCCCGATCTTACGTACCTGGGCCGCACCGGCCGCGTGAACAAGGCCGTGGTGGCGTTGGGTACAATGCTCAAAGTCAACCCCGTGTTGCGCATCCAAAACGGCGTCGTCGATAGCGCCGCGCAGACGCGCACGTTCGAGAAGGCGCAGGAACTGCTGGTGGAAATCGTCACGCGCGAACTGCGCGACGTTGAAAAGGTGCGATTTGTGGTCGGGCATGCCAACGCGCCCGAGACCGGCGCGCGCGAAGTGACGGCGCTGCGCGCGAAGCTTGGGGCCGAGCCGCGCTCGCTGACGCTGATCGAGGCCGGCCCCACCGTGGCGGTTCACGGCGGCCCGGGATCGCTCGGCATCTTTTCGTTGATCGCCTAGGAGCCTAGCGTCGTGATACGCGTACCCGCAGCGCGTGGCCGGTGAGCCTCGGAGTCTACGTCCACCTGCCGTTCTGCCCGTACATCTGCCCGTACTGCGATTTCGCAAAGTGGCCGATGCGGCGGAGTGCGGCCAGCGCGTATCTCGCCGCGCTCTTCGCCGAGATCGAGCGGGAACCGGTCGCGACCGCGGGGACGATCTTTCTGGGCGGCGGCACGCCCAACGCCTACGACGCGGAAACGATCGCCGGTCTAGTCGGCCGCCTGCGCGAGCGTTTTCCGGCACCCGGCGGGCTCGAACCTGAAATATCCATCGAAACGAATCCCGAATTGGTGCGCCCGGGCGATTTCGACGCTTACGTCGCCGCCGGCGTCACGCGCCTCTCGATTGGGGTGCAGTCGTTCGTTCCGGGCGAGATTCGCACGCTGGGCCGCAAGCATACGCCCGAACAAGTGCGGGCGGTCGTCGAGCAGGCGCGGGCCGCGGGCATCGCTTCGGTGAGCATCGATCTGATGTTCGCGGTCCCGGGCCAGACCGCGGATTCGTGGCGCGTCTCGCTCGAACGCGCCCTCGCGCTCGGGGTCGATCACATCTCGACCTACGGCCTAACGATCGAAGAACACACCCCCTTCGATGCGTGGTATGCGCGCGAATCGAGCGCGTTCTTCGACGATACGCGCGAGGCGGAAGTCTACGCCATCGCGATCGATACGCTCGAGGCTGCGGGCTTCGAGCACTACGAGATCAGCAACTTTGCCCGCCCCGGACACGCGTCGCTTCATAATGCCAACTATTGGGCAAATGGCGAGTACGTCGGCTTGGGGGTAGGGGCGGCTTCGTATCGCGGTGGGGAACGGAGCGTCCACACCCGCGATCTGCAGCAATACCTCGAGGCCATCACGAGCGGGCAACCGATTCCCAGCGAGAGCGAGAGCTTGAAGGGGTATCGTAGAGCCGGCGAGGCGATCATGTTGGCCCTGCGGACCTCGCGAGGGGTCGATCTGCGCGAATTCGCCGACCGTTACGGTATCGATGTCCAGGAGCATTATGCCCCGGCTATTGCTGAATACTGCGAAGCCGGGCTGCTTGAGAACGATGGAAGGAGCTTACGCTTGACGAAACAGGGCCGATTCGTTGCTAACGATGTTTGCGGAGCGTTTCTATCATTCGAGTAACCGGTAACAACCTCTCGGGAACGATTCTGCGGATCGCCTTCGCGGCGATTTTTGCCGTGACGGGATTCTTGCTCGGTCGCGAGGCTTACAGCAACGTGTTCTCCCTGCACTTCGGGAACCAAGGGGTGCAGTGGACCTTTCTCATTCTTTCGCCGGTCGCCGGCGCGCTGATCGGCGTTCTGCTCGCACCGCTCGCACAGACGTTTTTCGAAGATGAGTTGATCGTTGCCGAACACGCGATCGAGCGCCTCGCTCCGGCGGAGCTTGCCGGCGGGGCGCTAGGCCTCATCGTGGGCCTGGTGATAGCGTGGCTGATGAAGAGCATTCTCTTCGAATTCATTTCCGTCACGGGCCGGGCCGGAAGTATCGTCGCCATCGTGCTCTACCTTATCGTGGCGATCTTTACCGCATATTTGGGCGCCCGCGTGGGCGCGAAGACGCGTTTCGTTCCGCTCGGTGACTCGGCGGCCGCGAGCGGCGTCGGCGTGAAGATCGTCGATACGTCCGTCATCGTCGATGGGCGCATCGTCGAAATCGTGGAATCCGGGTTTATCGAAGGGCTGCTCGTCGTGCCCAGATTCGTTCTACGCGAGCTCCAGGCAATCGCCGACTCGGTCGATTCGCAGAAACGCACGCGCGGCCGGCGCGGGCTCGAAGTGTTGAATCGTTTGCAAGAAACGATCGTGTTGAACATCAACGAACGCGATTATCCGGAAATGCCGCCCGGAAGCGTCGACGGCAAGCTGGTTCGGCTGGCCAAAGAGCTGGGCGCAAAGCTGCTCACCAACGATTACAATCTCAATCGCGTCGCGCAAGTCGAAGGCGTCGAAGTCCTCAACATCAACGAACTGGCGAACGCAGTCAAACCCGTCGTGCTGCCCGGCGAGGAATTGCACGTGCAGGTGATTCGCGAAGGCAAAGAGTCGCACCAAGGCGTCGCCTATTTGGATGACGGCACGATGATCGTTGTCGAACACGGTCGCAAATTTATCGGCGAGGGAACGGAAGTGGTGGTCACGAGCGTGTTGCAGACGGTAGCCGGCCGAATGATTTTCGCACGGCCGAAGCGCGAAGGGGTCGGCGCATGATCTGGGGCGCGGTGATCGTCGCAGCCGGGCGTGGAACGCGGTTCGGCCAGCCGAAGCAATTCGTCGAATTGGCCGGTCTGCCGATGGTCGGGTGGTCGCTGCGCACCTTTGCGCGCATGCCGGAGATCGCCGAAATCGTCGTCGTCACCGAGGAAGAGTGGATTGCGCCGATGAGGGCGTTGCTCGAACATCTTGCGCCGTCGTGTACCACCAGCGCCGTCGCCGGCGGAACGACGCGCCAGCGCAGCGCGCGCAACGGGCTGCACGCGCTCGGCGAGGGATGCGCGGCTGCCTTCATCCACGACGGTGCGCGGCCTTTGGTTCGCGCGAGCGACGTGCGGGCCGGCATGGCCCAGGTGCGCAGTGGTCGGGGCGCCGCGTTGGGCGCCCCGGTCGTCGATACGATCAAGGTTATCGATCCCGCAACCATGCTCGTTCAGCGCACGCTCGACCGAACCTCACTCTGGGCGGCCGCGACGCCGCAGTTCGCCATGCGCCGCGATTTTTTACGCGCGCACGCGGATGCCGCTAAATTCGAGGTCAGCGCGACCGATGACGCCGCGCTGCTCGAGCGGCTCGGACTGGATGTGGTACTCGTTCCGTCGAGCGGACCGAACTTTAAAGTGACGCTTCCGGAGGACGTGGTGCGTGCCGAGCCGTTGCTGCGCGAACGTGAAGCCGCGCTCACGCCGGAAGACGAAACGTTGTTGGTGGAGGTGTTCGCCGACGAGGCGCTTGCCGACGCAATATGCGCGGAATTGGAATCGCGCGGCGGGTCGATCGACGCGATCGAACGCGATCTTCCCAGCGGCATCGCCGTGCGGGCGCACGTGCCCACGCAGGGCCTGCGCGGCTTCGGTAGCCGCTTCGAGGCGTTCTCCGACGGGAGCGCGACGTTTACCGCGCGAGCGAGCGCACGATGACGCGCATCGGCCACGGTTTCGATGCCCATCGATTGGTCGAAGGGCGCCCGCTGGTGCTGGGCGGCGTGACGATTCCGTTCGAGCGCGGCGCGCTCGGACACTCCGATGCCGACGTGCTCGCGCACGCGCTCTGCGACGCGCTCTTGGGTGCGGCGGCGCTGGGGGATCTGGGCGCTTACTTTCCCGATACCGATCCGCAGTGGAAGGACGCGGATTCGATGGCGCTGCTCGCGGCGTGCGCCGCCGAACTGGTTCGCGCGGGGTATACGGTGGCGAACGTCGATGCCACCGTCGTGGTCGAGCGACCAAAGTTAGCGCCGTACCTTACGGTTATGCGGGAGAATATAGCTGCCCGAATAGGATTGAGCCTCGACGCGGTCAGCGTGAAGGCCAAGACCAGCGAGGGTATGGGATATACGGGCGACGGTAGCGGCATTGCCGCCTACGCGGTTGCCCTGATCGAACGACATGCTTGACGACACCGCCCTCGCTTCGGCCATGCAGCGCTGGGGATTTTTAGAACAGCCCGCTCCGGCGGCGGCTACGCGATGGATCGCGCTCTTCCTCGAAGCCTACGGCGAGCAGGTTGCGTCGGTCGACGACGCCCTTGCTCCGGTAGCGGCGCTGCGGGCCGAGGCCTGCGTTGTTCCCGCGCTCGAACTCGAGCGCTTGCGTACCCGAGAGGTGCTCTTTTTTCTCGACTCGGTGAGCCAATACGTCGATCATCAGGCGGAGCTGCGCGGGTTGCCGCTCGCCCACGACATCGCCGAGATCGCGTTGGAATTCGGCCTAGACGCGGGCGATGCGTTGTATGCGGTACGCATGGCGATTACCGGCGAGCGTGAGGGGCCGCCGCTCGAGCTGCTGTTCCCGCTTCTCGGACACGACCGGATCTTGATGCGTATCGGCGCGGTCAACTCGCGACTGCTGCATGGACGGGGCTTGGAGACGATTCCATTTGGGCCCGACGGCAAGCCGTTCGAGCCGATCCACGGGCATAAACCTGCGGCGGATGCGTCGCCGGAAACTGCTCGTTGACCGCAGGGGTTAGAATACTACGAGTATGCCGAGCCCGATAGAAACGTTTTTGCAAGACCTCCGAACCCCGCTCGAACGCGATCCCGCGGTTCGCGGATGGCTCGACGTGCTGCTGTCCTATCCCGGCTTTCACGCCATCACGGCTCACCGCTTGATTCATCCGCTCTATAGCGCCGGCATCCCGATTCTGCCGCGTTGGCTATCGCACGTCGCGCGTTTCCTCACCGGCATCGAAATCCACCCGGGCGCGACGATCGGACAGGGCGTGTTCATCGATCACGGCATGGGCGTGGTCATCGGAGAGACGGCCGAAGTCGGCGACGGCTGTACGATTTACCAGGGCGTCACGCTCGGCGGAACGAGTCTGCGGCACGAAAAACGTCATCCGACGCTTGGGAAAAACGTCACGGTCGGCGTCAACGCCGCCGTGCTCGGAGCGATCGTGATCGGCGACGGCGCCCGCGTGGGCGGCGGGTCGGTCGTGGTCAAAGACGTTCCGGCGAACGCTACCGTGGTCGGCGTTCCGGCGCGTATCGTCGCGCTGGACGGCAAGCCGGTTCGCGCCGTGCCGGATCGTCCTCAGGTGGAAATGCCCGACCCCAATGCCGACGCGATTGCCGAATTGCAACAGCGCGTCGCCGCGATGGAAGGCCGGCTCGCGGAACTCGATCCCGAGTCCGCCGACGCCCCTTGGTCGTGGGTCATCTAAAACATTCATGCCGTTAAAATTGCATAATACGCGTACCCGTCGCGTAGAGCCCTTCGTGCCGCTCCGCGGCCGCGAGGTGCGCATCTACGTCTGCGGGCTTACGCCTTCCGCCCAGGCGCATCTGGGCCACGCGCGATCGTTTTTGTTTTTCGACGTGCTGCGCCGGTATCTGGAGCATCTCGATTATGCGGTGACCTACGTGCAGAACGTCACCGATATCGACGACCGCAGCATCAATCGCGCGCGAGAGACCGGCGAAGATTGGCATGCGATCGTCCGCGGATATTATGCCGATTTCAAATCATCGATGGCGCGCTTGGGCGTGCGCGAACCGGATTTCGAGCCGTACGCGACCGCCTATATTCCGCAGATTCAAGGCATGATCTCGGCGCTCGTCGCCGGCGGTCACGCGTACGTTACCGCCGACGGCATCTACTATCGGGTGAGCACGTTTGCGAAATACGGAGAGCTGAGCGGGCGCAACGTCGAAGAATTGCAGGCTGGAGCCCGCATCGAAATCGACGAACGCAAAGACGACCCGCTCGATTTCGCGCTGTGGAAGTTCGCCAAACCCGGCGAGCCGAAGTGGACGTTCGACGGCTTCGGTGACGGCCGCCCCGGCTGGCATATCGAGTGCTCGGCGATGTCGCACGCGCTCCTCGATCCGGACGGCGTCGGCTTCGACATCCATGGCGGCGGCGCGGATCTGATTTTTCCACACCACGAGAACGAGATCGCACAGAGCGAACCGCTGATGGCGCATCCTCCGATGGCGAACGTGTGGGTGCACGGTGGCCTGCTGCTCTTCGATAATCGTAAGATGAGCAAGTCGCTCGGTAATTTTGAACCGCTTTCGACGATTCTCGATCGCTACGATCCGGCCGCGATTCGCTTGCTGTTCCTGCGAACGGGATACAGCAAGGTGATGAATTTCACCGACGAGTCGATGGCGTCGGCGAGTGCGGAGCTCGAGCGCATCAAGCGCGCGTATCGCGCCCTCTCGGATGGGGCGACACCGACGGCCACCGATCTGCATGCGACCGGCCTGATCGCGCGGATCGAAGGAGCCCTCGATGAGGACATGAATCTCGCCGTCGCTCTGGCGGAGCTGCTGGCCTTTGCGAATTCCTACGAAATGCACGCCGCTCGCGCCGGCCGCGATGCGGCGCTCTACGAATTCTCCTACGCGTTGACGTTGCTCGGCATCGCCCCGCAGCCTTCGTGGTGCGAGATTCCGGCGCTCGAACTGCCGGCCGATTTGCCGGAACGTTTGAAGGTAACGCTCGGCGATGCCGTCGCGCTCGACGGATGCGAGCCGCAGGCGGCACTCGCGATGGTGATCGATGCGCGCAATCAAGCGCGTGCGGCGAAGGATTGGGCGAAGTCCGACCGGCTTCGCGATGCACTCTTACAGTGCGGTATCGTCCTCAAGGACGCGAAAGGTGAAACGACATGGACGCTCGCCGGATAAACCGCCCGCGGGGCCCCGGGCCGTCCCGCGTACCGAAACTCGATTTTGACGATGTGATGTACGGCATTCACGTCGTGGAAGAAGCGCTTGCGGCCGGAGAGGCGCTGCGCGAAATTCGCGTCTCGGACGAGCGTAAGCGCGACCCGTTACTGCGGGCAATTCTCGCGACCGCGAAAGAACGCGCCATCCCGGTGAAATTCGAGCAGCGCGCGTTCTTTAACAACTTGCCCTTCAAGACGCATCAGGGCGTCATCGCGATCGCGCCGCCGTTCGAATACGCGGATTTGAGCGACGTCTTGCACCATCGGCGTCGCACCGGGCACATACTGCTGGTCTTGCTCGATCACCTCACCGACCCTCATAACGTCGGCGCCATCGTGCGCACGGCGGAGTGCGTCGGCGCCGACGCGGTCGTTCTGCCGGACCGTCGTTCGGCCGGGGTGAACGCGACGGTTCGTAAGGCCGCGGCCGGTGCAGCCGAGCACCTGCCGATCGTCAAGGTCGCGAATATCAACGAGGCGATCCGAACGTTGAAGAAGGCCGGGGTCTGGGTAGCCGGGGCCGACGCCGGCCCGGAGGCCGTGCCCCTGGGCACCGCCGATTTCAACCGCGACCTCGCCATCGTCATCGGCGCCGAGGGGGAGGGCCTCGCCCAGCTCGTGCGCCGCGAGTGCGACTACCTGGTGAGCATCCCCCTGCGGGGCAAGACGGAGTCCCTCAACGCCTCGGTAGCCGCAGGGGTCCTCCTCTACGAGGCCCTGCGCCAGCGCGCCTAGCCCCGGGCAAGCAGGCATGCAAGGGCCCCGACCGTCGTCCTTGACGCTGGAGGTCAGCCCTTCTATACTAGGCAGGATGTGCCGCGCCCGACGGGCCACGGCCTGCGTTTTTCGGCACGTCGTACCCAAGAGGCTGATCGATTATGGCAATGACTCATCCTGCAACGGATGGTCTGGAGTACCACGAACGAGCTGACGAAGAGCTCGTGGCTATCGCGAAGACCGGCGATAATCTCGCGATGGAATATCTGCTCAACAAGTATAAGAATTTCGTCCGCATCAAGGCGAAGAGTTACTTCTTGATCGGCGCCGACCGTGAGGACATCATCCAAGAAGGTATGATCGGCCTCTATAAAGCCGTTCGCGATTTCAAGGCCGACAAACTCTCGAGCTTTCGTGCGTTCGCCGAGCTCTGCATCACGCGTCAGATCATTACCGCGATCAAGACCGCGACGCGTCAGAAGCACATTCCGCTCAATCAATACATCTCGCTCAACAAGCCGATCTACGACGAGGATAGCGAGCGAACGCTACTCGACGTCATGGCGTCACAGAAGACGTCGGACCCTGAAGAGTTGGTCGTAACGCAAGAGGTCTCGGACGACATCCGTCAACGGATTCGCCAGAATCTCTCCGAACTCGAATCGCAAGTGCTCGAGTCCTATCTCGAAGGCAAGAGCTATCAAGAGATGGCGCGCGATCTCGGTCGCCACGTCAAATCGATCGACAACGCGCTGCAGCGCGTTAAGCGCAAGATCGAGAAGAATCTCTCGGAGTTCGAATTTCAGTAAAACCGGTTCACGAACACATGTGATAAGGGAGGCGGCCGCAAGCGGCCGCCTCCCTTATCACATCTAGGCTCGTTCGTGCGGGCTGCCGCCCAGCGCGAGGATCACGCGCGCATAGAGAGCCTCACGCTCTTCGACCGGGTCGAGGACGAATGTCTGGGTAGCTCCTCCGGCGCCCTGCGGAACGATGCTGACCGTCACCAACCCTTTCGCGCAGATATCCAGGCAGCCCGTATTAATCGCGCGTATCCGTTTGCCGTAGCCGGCCTCTTTGAGGCGCTTCTTGAGCCAATCGCGCAGATCGAAATCGCCGATACGCTTTGCAACGTCGGGCGTCTCATCCGGAATGCGCTGCTTGTAGCATTTTTCGCAGACCAGGACAGCGCCCGATTCGAGCCATTTGGGTTGGACGTCTTGCATGGAGGCTTTCGCGATAACGGATGGAGCCGACGGTGGGATTCGAACCCACGGCCCTTCGCTTACAAGGCGAAAGCTCTACCCCTGAGCTACGTCGGCATGGTGAGGCGGCGTGGTGCGTCCTTCGCTTCCACGGCTTGCGCGCGCCTCCTTCGCTACGTGCGGAGCATGACGCGGGCGGCGTTCCAGCCGGCTGCGCCCATGACGCCTCCGCCGGGATGCGCGGCTGCGCCGCAGAGAAACAGGTTTTTCAGCGGAGTGTTATAGCTTGCGTAGCCGGGAACGGGGCGAAACATGAAGAGCTCGTGTACCGGCATCGAGCCTTGAAAAATATTGCCGCCGGTGAGGCCGAACGTGGTCTCGATATCGACCGGGCTGAGAATCTGCCGATCGATAACCGAGCCGGTAAAGCCCGGTGCGTACTGTTCGACGATCGCGAAGCAGCGATCGGCGAAGTCGTTTTTGATCGCGGTTGTCCACGGGCCGTCTTTAAGCGTGTACGGCGCATATTGCACGAACATCGACATCAGGTGTTTGCCGTCGGGTGCGACCGTTGAGTCTACGCTGGACGGAATCGTGCACTCTACCACGGGAGCCTTGGACGGGTATCCATACTTCGCATCGTCGTACGCGCGCTCGATGAAATCTTGGTCCGGACATAAATGCACGGTACCGCGATGCTGCGGACCCGATTCGGACCCGGGGCATGCGGTAAAGTTCGGCAATCGCTCGAGCGCGACGTTGATCTTTACCGAGGCGCTGTCGTAGGGAATGCGCGCGACGGCCGCGCGGAAATCGTCGGGAAGCGTTTGCGGGTCGAGGAACTTCTCGAACGTGAGGTGGCAATCGACGCCGCTGGCAATCTGCTTGGCGGTGAACTCGTCTCCATTTGCGAGCGCGACGCCCGTCGCGGCGCCGTCTTTGGTGAGAATCTTCACGACCTCGGCATCGGTGCGAATCTCAACGCCGAGCGCGGCCGCCGCCTTCGCGAGCGCTTGCGTGAGCCCACCCATGCCGCCGCGAACGTAGCTCCATACGCCGCGCTTACCATTCGTTTCGCCCATGACGTGATGGAAGAGCACGTACGCCGTCCCCGGCATCGAGGGCGCCATGAACGCGCCGATAATCGCATCGGTCGCAAGCGTGCCTTTGAGCTGTTCCGATTCGAACCAGCGGTCGAGGATCGGTCGTGCGGCACCGGTCAACACTTCGATCGCTTCGCCCATGTTTGTGCCGAGTTTCTGCAATTTGCGCCCCATCGATCCCATCTGCACCAAATCGCCGAGTTTCGGACGCAACAGATTCGGCGGAATCTGCGTCAGGGTCGGCTCGACCACCGAGGCGACGCGTTCGAGCATCGCCTCGTATTTGGGATACTGCTCCGCATCGCGTTTGCTGAATTTCGAAATCTCGCGGACGTCGCTCTGCTTATCGGCACCGAGCATGAGGTAACGGCCGTCGAGGAACGGGGAGAACGATGCCGGATTGCGCTCGACCGCTTCGAACCCGAACTCCTTCAAACGCAGATCGCGAATGATTTCGGGACGAAATAAGCTGTTGACGTACGCTGCGGTCGAGACTTTGAATCCCGGGAAGGTCTCCTCCGTCACGCAAGCCCCGCCGACGATGTACCGCCGCTCGAGCACCAGCACCTTACGCCCCGCGCGTGCCAGGTAGCAGGCGGTGACCAGTCCGTTATGGCCGCCGCCGATCACGATCGCATCATAGTGGGATTGCATACGGCGCTGGTCGTTCGACCGGGGCGTCTTTTTTTCCGGTTGCGAGGAGTGCGGGCCTATGGTATCGTACCGAGGTCAACCGTGCCCCGAGGGGGCGAATGTGGGTAGGTGGCCGAGTGGTTAATGGCACCAGACTGTAAATTTGGCTCGCGAAAGCGATACGCAGGTTCGAATCCTGCCCTGCCCACCAGTTCCTTTCGCGGGCGTTGCATAATGGTAGTGCTTCTGCCTTCCAAGCAGACAGCGCGGGTTCGATTCCCGCCGCCCGCTCCAGTTCGCAAGCCGTTGTAGCTCAGTGGTAGAGCACCTCCTTGGTAAGGAGGAGGCCACGGGTTCAATCCCCGTCAACGGCTCCATCCGCCCTCCCTACATGCGATGCAATCCGAGCAAGCGCTGCGCCGCGTGCGCAGGTCGGTTTGGCGGGCTTGGGTAAGAGCATGGTCGATGAAGCGTTCAACATTTGTCAGCAGCGCGGCCGGTGCGATGATCGTTACGGCGCTCCCCCCGCTTTCGAAGCGAGCGTTGGCGAGCGACGTGGTCGACTACAGTTTGACGGCAGCACCGTTTACATTTTCTCCGTCAGCAGGTACCGCGTTCGCATCGCTGGCTTACGATGGGCATCTGCCGGGCCCGTTGCTTCGTGTGACGCACGGCCAGCGCGTACGCGTCGCGTTCACGAATAAGACCGATATCGATACGACGATTCATTGGCACGGCATGATTCTTCCGAACGACATGGATGGGGTCGCCGGCGTCACGCAACCGCCCGTGAAGCCGGGCGGAACGTTTCTGTATGAATTTGCGCCGAATCCGCCGGGTACGCGGTGGTATCACGATCACGCGGGCCAACTCGGCACGGTGCGCGGTCTCTTCGGGATGTTTATCGTCGACGACCCGCACGACACGCCGGCCGATCGCGAGTTCGCGCTCGTCTTCCACGACGTGCCGAGCATGGAAAGCGTCCACGCGGCGATGCGCGGCACCAGTTCCGCACCGATGGTCGATCCGCCCGGATCGGTCGAGAATGCCGAGATGGCGGCGAGCATGTCGATGCCGGGCATGACGATGTCGGACATGGACATGAGCTCGATGAAGATGGGCGACGAAGTGGCCTATCGCGCGCACTGTATCAACGGCGCAAGTTACCCCGCGACGCAGCGCTTGCAGGTGAAGGTCGGCGATCGCGTTCGCTTGCGGATCCTCAACGCGAACCCCACGCAGACACGGTACATACGGCTGGCCGGCCATCGCCTGCGCGTGACGCACAGCGACGGCAATCCGCTCGAACGTCCGCTCGAAGTCGACGTACTGCGCATCGGTGTCGCGGAGCGATACGATGCATGGTTCGAGGTGACCAAACCCGGCGCGTGGCTCCTCCAGGGTCTCTCCGTCGATCCGCTCGTCTATCAACAAGCGTGTGTGGTCTCGACGCCGGGCATGGAGGGCGCGGCTCCGATGGGGAGCCCACCGAGCATCGCGGGGCTCGATGTCTTCAGCTACGAGAAAGCCGGCGGGATCGGTAGTGCCGTCGACGAGCGTGGGGTAACGAAGCGGGTTCCGATGCTGCTCGGCGGCGGCAAATACGGCTCGTCGATTTGGTCGATCGATGGTAAGCAGTGGCCCAACACGCCGAAGATCGACGTGCGTCGCGGCGATCGCGTCCTGGTGAGCTTTACCAATAAGACCGATATGGATCATCCGATGCATCTGCACGGCCACACGTTTCGCATCGTCTCCATCGACGGCAAGCCGCTCGCGCGCCCGCTCGCAAAAGACGTTTCGCTGGTGCCGGCAAACGGCGGCACGCTTAGCTGGATTTTCGACGCGGACTCGCCGCCCGGCCGGTGGTTGCTGCACTGCCACAACGAGATCCACATGATGGACGGCATGATGACCGAGGTTCGCTACCTCACGTCGTAAAAAAAATGGGCGCCCGACTCGCGGGCGCCCGATGGAAATTCGCAGCTTTGGCTTAGTGCGACTGGCGACGAACCACCGAATTGAGGCGAACCGTCACGATCGAGCCAGCCGGAACGGTCATATTCTCGCGATTGTTCTTGGCGATCATATAGCCGCCCGCGAGCCCAACCAGGCCGCCACCGCTGGCATGAAAGATCGTCTTGCCGATCGCGTTACCGACCAACATGCCGCCCAAAGCCCCGGCCGCTTCTTTCAAGGTGTTGTTCTTCGTATTGGCCTGCATGCCGGTCACGGTCGTGTCGACCGTGTAGTACGCGCCGTTCGGCAAGACCAGGGTGCGGAAATGCATTGCCAGCTTGGCCGCCCGCCCCTGTCCCGCGCGCTGTACTTCGGTGACGTTGCCGAAGAGCTTCCCGCGCACGACGCGCCCGCTGCCATCCGTCGACGTCACGTTGACGAGGGTTACAGGTTGGCCGACGTAGGCGTTCGCCGAATTGACGTCCGACGTCAGCGTCCCGTTGACGGTCGTGCCGGAATAGACTTGGGCGGACGCGCCGCCGATCGCTAGAGCAAAGGCGGCAACTAGAGCCGCAAATCCGAGTCGTATACGCATTGGTGGTGAACTCCCGTTACAATAGCAGTGGTGGTGATCTACCCGATCGTCTCTACGAAGGTACCCATTAAGGCTTCCAGTCCAACCCTATCTCCGGCAGAAAAGCGAGCGAGCGTCGGACTGTCGATATCGAAGACGCCGCGCCGTTCGCCGCCGAATAGGAGTGGGATAACGATTTCGCTCGCCGAGGCCGAGTCGCACACGATATGATCACTGTAGGTTGAAACGTCGTCGATGACGACCGTAGTTCCGCTCGTGAACGCCGCGCCGCAAACTCCCCGGCCGCTCGGCAGGCGCGTGCACGCCGGCCGCCCCGCGAATGGTCCCAGGACCAGTTCGCCGTCGGCTTGGGCAAAATAGAAGCCGGCCCAGTTGAGACCCGGGACCTCGTGGTAGATGAATGCCGCGCAGTTCGCGGCGTTCGCGATGAAGTTGGGTTCGCCGCTCAAGAGCGCCCGCAACTGAGCGCAAAGCAGGTCGTAGTCTGGCTCCATGGGCCGTGAATGCGCCAAGAGGATGGGAAAATCCGCGTCGGAGCCCGGGCTGGAGCAAGGGTTCGAGTCCGAGCGCTCGCGAACAAGCCGTGGGCCGGAGGACCTATTGTGATGGAGCACGCGAAGGTAGGCGGGCGTTCGCAACCGGGAAGCGATCGACTGCTGATGCGCCAGGCAGCCACGTTATTAGCGGCCGATCTTTCGCTTGGAGAACTCTTCGAGCGGCTCACCGAGATGCTGGCCGAGTACATCGACTCGTCCGTCGTCTTCATCGCCCTCGCCCGTCCCGATGGCCGGCACTCCATCGAGTATCTCTACGATCACGGCGATATTCGCCGCTACCCGCATATCGCATTGCCGCAGGGTTCGCGAGCGCGGGAAGTGATCCGTCGCGGCACGATCATTTGGGGCAATTCTCCGGACGTTTGGGCTCCTGCCGGCAGCACGGCGATCAACTTGGACCGCCCGTGGACGAACGACTCGCTCTCCGCCATGTTCGTTCCGATGACGGCGGGCGGTGCGACCCTCGGCTGCCTCTCGGTCCAGAGCGTTCGCGGGCAGGCCTACGAGCAGTTCGAAGTCGATTCGGTCGCGGCCATCGGGCACTTTCTCGGCGTCGCCGTCCAGAACCAACGGATGTACCAGGAGCTGCAGCGCACCGCCGAGTACGATCGCCTGACCGGCCTCGCAAACTACGCGAAGCTCTCCCGCGAGATCGACGCCGCGATCGGCCAAGCGACATCCACCGCCCCGGCCGCGATCGTGACGTTCAACATCGTCAATTTCACGATGTTCAATGAAGTCTACGGATATATCGAGGGCGAGAGCGTCCTTCAGCGCGTCGCCGACGCTTTGCGCGAATTCGACGACGGCGGCACGTTGGTGGGGCGTTCGGGGAGCGACAGTTTCATGGTGCTATTGCGCGCGGGCACGTCCGATACGGTTCGCCCGGCCGTTGCGCGAATTTGGCAACGCCTTTCGGAACTGGCTTATGTGTCGCGCGATCAAAATGTGCCGATTAGCCTGGCATGCGGTTACGTTCTTGCGCCGCTCGACGGTGGATCGAGGCACGAATTGCTCGCGCGATGTGCGCAGCGCACCCGCCGAAGCCGCATGCGCGCGTGCGAACCCATCGGCCCGGGGAATGAAGAGGTCCTCGCCTTGCATGCGTCATTCGAAGGTTTAGAGACCGTTTTGCAAGCGATGCTCGATCGCGATCCCTATACGCGAATGCACGCACTTCACGTGCACGGCGTGGCGAAGGAGTGGTCGGAGTATAACCTCGCACTCGATCGCGCGGCGCTCTCGACGTTCTTGCAGGCCAGCTTGTTGCACGATATCGGAACGCTGCTCTTACCGGACTCGGTCGTCGTTCGCCCCGGACGCTTGGATGCGGAGCAGCAAGCCGATATGCGCCAGCATGCCGCATTCGGACGGTCGATCTTAGCCGGACATAGCGGCTACGAGACGGTCGCCGAGATCGTCGGACAGCATCACGAACGCTGGGACGGTGCCGGATACCCGGATGGAATCGCAGGTGAAGCGATCCATCCGTTGGCGCGGGCGATCTCGATTTTAGAGGCGTTCTGTTCGATGATTTTCGATCGCCCCTACCATCGCAGCACGAGCGAGGACGCCGCGCTGATCGAACTTCAGCGGTGTAGCGGTTCGCAGTTCGACCCGGCTCTGGTCGAGCGATTCGTGAGTTGGCGCGAATCGCTCGCAACCCGATAGGCGTTACGGCGTAACGCTAACCGGAATCGTCGCGGTGTTGCCGCTAGCGTCACGCAGAGCGATCGTGCATGTGCCGCCCCCGAGCGGCGTGATCTCGAGCGCCAAATCGGCCGCCGTAGACGCGACGACGGTAACCGACGCAACTCCGCCGCAATCGCTATTCGACGAGACTTGGGCTGCGGACGTTGCGAGTGCCAATCGTGCATGCGCCGCACCGGTTCCGTGCAACTGTAGCGCCGTCGGCTGCGTGAGGATGGCGCTCGTCGTCGCCGCCGCCGGTTGGCCGGCCGCGCTCGGCCACATCGATCCATCTTCGAACCGTACCGATGCGATCGTACACTGCACCGCGGGCTTGCCGAAGAGTTGTTGAAGCACCGAGGGAAGCGCGAACTGCCCGCCTCCCGCCTTGTAGCGGTGATGGATTTCTATGCCGGGAGCAAACGACCCGACGTCGCGGATAACGCTGTTCTGGCCGTTGATCGAGGTGGCGATGTTCACCACGGTTGCGGTCTTTGAGGACTCGTTGGTGAACTGCGCGTCGAGGCCGACGATTTGGCTCGCGATGCTGTCGGTACTCGAATACATCAAGCTGCACGAGTTCAGCGCGACCGGGGCGCCGGGCGCCGCCGATAGGGGGCCGGCAAGTGCCAGCACGAGCGAGAGGCAAAGGCCGGCGGTCAGGAGCGAGTAAGCATTACGCATGCTCGGTTGATTGGCGTTCCGAGAGGGTGTCGTCCTCTTTACGGATGCGAACGGCTAGCAGGCCCGCGTTCAAAAGGGAAAAGCCCAGAGCGACCCACGGTTCCCCGAGCGCGAGCGGAAGTACCGCGATCTCGCCGGCGACCACCACGTAGTTAGGGTGGCGGATGAAACGGTATGGGCCGCGGCGCACCAGCGGGGCGCCGGGAACCGTGATGAGCCGCGTCGTCCAGAACGGCCCAAGGCTTCGAATCGCCCAAACGCGCAGGCCTTGAAGCGCGAAAAAAACGGCGACGAGCCAGCCGTTCGGCTCGACGGATCGGGGCAGATACGCCAGCAGAGCGATCAGCCAGCTTGCGTGCAGCAAGATGAAGAGCGGATAGTGCTCGGCGCCGGCTTCGACGCCGCCGGCCGCAAGGAGCCGGCGGGTATTGCGCCGCGCATAGAAAAGCTCGACGCCGCGTTGCACGGCCACGAATGCGACGAGCGCCAGCGCCGCGATCATGGGTATTCGAGGAGCGTGAACGCTGCGGTAAAGCCCGGTCCCATCGCGCTGACCAGCGTGTGCCCGCAGCGCTCCGGCGTTAATGCGCCGCGCCGCATCGCGCGCTCGACGACGAACATCACCGTGGCTGCGGACATGTTTCCGTACGAACGCAGGATCTCGCGCGAATCGACCAATGCTCCCGGAGCTAGGCCGAAGACGTGCTCGAGCGCTTCGATCACTTTCGCGCCGCCCGGATGCGCGAGCAACTGTGTGACGCCGGCACGCGAACGCCCGAGCGGAGCGAGAAAGTCATCCAATACGCGGCCGAATTCGGTCTCGACCAACGCCGGAATGTCGCGTGAAAAGATCGCTTTCATTCCTTCGTTTTCGACTTCCCATCCCATCACGTCGAGCGTTTGCGCAAACGTGTACTCGCCGCTCGCGACGATCGCGGGGCCTTCGCCGGTCGTACTGAGAATCGCCGCCCCGGCACCGTCGGAGAAGAGCGCCGTTGCGACGATATTGCTCTTGGAGAAATCGTCACGCCTGAACCAGAGCGCGCAGAGTTCGACGACCAGCAAGAGTACGCGCGTCCCGGGATTTGCGCGAGCGACGTCGGCTGCGCGGGCCAAGCCCAAGGCCCCGCCCGCACAGCCCAGGCCGAAGATCGGCAAGCGTTTGCACGTGCGTCGGAAGCCCATGCGCTCGATCAAGCGCGCGTCCAGGCTAGGCGTCGCGATCCCCGTCGTGGAGACCACGACGAGCGCGTCGATATCTTCGATGCGTAGTGCCGCCTCCTCGAGAGCCCGGTTCGCTGCCGATTCGAGCAACGCGAGCGCGGATTCGATGTAGAGCGTGTTGCGATCGGTCCAATCGTGGGGCTCGTAATACCACTCGATCGGCACGCATGAGAAGCGGCGCTCGATGCCGGTGTTCGCAAAGACAGGCAGCAGGCGTCCGATGCTCGACGAGCGGCTCCCAAACTGAGCGTTGACCCGTTGCGTAACATCGTCCTGATCGAGTTCGAACGGCGGTACGGCGGTCGCGATGGCGAGAAGGCGAGGATGGTGCTCCATGGGCGGTGGTTCCACGCGCGCCAGGGTTCGCCTCGACGTCGCGAAAGTACCGAACGGATGCGGCATATCGCGTGGTTTGGTGCGATACTCCTGGCGTTCGCCGGCTGTAGTGCGCGGCCGGCCTTCCAACCGCACGTGCTGCGGATTGCCGATGCATCGGATCCGGCCTCCCTCAACCCGTTGTTAGCGCACGATCAAACGACGATCGGTTACGATCTGCTCGTAACGCAGACGCTGGTGGGGCTGGATGCGCGCAACCGCTTGGTGCCGATTTTGGCACGCCGCGTACCGACGCGCGCTAACGGAGACATCTCGAAGGACGGCCTCACGATTCGTTACCGCTTGCGACGCAACGTGCGTTTTGCCGACGGCGTGCCCTTCACGTCGGCCGACGTCGCGTTTACCCTGCGAGCGATCTTAGATGCGCGCAACCCCGTCCTCTCGCAAGACGCATACCGACGCATCGCATCCCTTCGCACACCCGATGCGCACACCGTCGTCATCACCCTTAAACGACGCTGGAATGCGGCCGTTCGCGAACTCTTCGCGGAATCGGACTTTGCCTTTGGGATCCTTCCCGCGCATGCGTTTGCGTCGACCGATCTCTCCCACGCGCCTTGGGAGGACCATGCGTTCGGGACGGGACCCTTTCGCGTGACGCACTGGCAGCGCGGCGGGCGAATCGTCCTAGAACGCAACCCCTACTTTCGGCCGCGTCCGAAGCTCGATCGCATCGTGCTGGAGATGATGCCCGACATCGACTCGACGTTCGTCGCACTACGGACGGGCGGAGTCGATACGATGATGCTCGATGCCGATCAAGTCTCCCAAGCCCGAGCGCTGCCCGGT
Source organism: Candidatus Dormiibacterota bacterium (assembly GCA_035532835.1). NCBI lineage: Bacteria > Bacillati > Candidatus Dormiibacterota > Candidatus Dormiibacterota bacterium. The sequence goes on along the minus strand of DATKQG010000035.1, from coordinate 74,002 downwards.
ATTCGCGTGCTTCGCACCCCGCTCAACGGCGTCATGTGGCTGACGCTGCAGAGCGGCTCCGGCCCGACCGCCGACCCGCTGGTCCGCCGAGCGATCGCGCGGGCGCTCGACGTCGGCGAGATCGAGCGCAGGTACCACGGGCTCTTCCCCCGGGCCGCCAGCTTCATTCCGCCGGTCATGGCGGGGTTCGACGCGCATCTCGCTCCGCCGCATCAGAATCTCGTCCGCGCCGGCCGGTTGCTCGATCGGGCCGGCTGGCGCCTCGTGCACGGCGTGCGAGTAAAGGCGGGCAAACCGCTGCGGCTCCTCTTCGTCACCGAACCGGGGCCATTGGCCGGCATCGAGCCCATCGTCCAGCGCCAGCTCGCCGCCGCCGGCATCCAAACCACGATCAAATCCTACCCGACGGCGACGTTCAACGCCCCCAGCGGACCCGTTCGGAGCGGCCGATTCGGCATATCGGCGGACGGGTTCATCGGCGGGTCCGACCCCGAGCAGTCGGTGGTCTTTGCGTGCGGCCAAATCGGGCCCGACGGAAACAACATCGCTCGGTTCTGCGACCCCGCCTTCGATGCGCTGTACGCCGATCAGGCTACGACCGGCAGCGAGGAACGCCGCAGGGCGGACTTCGTGGCGATGCAGCGCTCGATAGCGACCGAGCGGCCGATCGTTCCCCTTAACGATTTACTCGACTTCGATGCCCTCTCGGGGCACGTCCACGGCTTTGCCCGGAACATGCTCGAATATCCCGTGGCGGCGGAGGCCTGGGACGTCCGCTAGGCGTAGCAGATTGCGGGAGCCGCGTGCGGCCGTAGCTCAATAGGATAGAGCGGTCCTCTCCTAAAGGACAGGTTGGTGGTTCGATTCCACTCGGTCGCAGATCTCGCCCGGGCGTGGCGGGAACCCGGTTGCGCTGGGAAAAGCCATGTGATAGCATAGGTTGCCGAACGGACCGCCGGTCCGTTTATTTCATGTTCGTGGGAAGTAGATGGCTAAAAAAGAGAACCGCGTAATGGTCGTGATGGCCTGTACCGAGTGCAAGCGTCGCAACTACAATACACAGAAGAACAAGCAGAAAACGACCGATCGGTTGGAGCTGAGCAAATATTGCCGCTTCTGCCGCTGCCATAAACCCCATCGCGAAACCAAGTAGCGATACAATAGACCGGCATAGCGCCGTAACCATCCGGCCGCAGGCCGAGGAACGACCGGCCTAGGGCCGGTGAAGGTTCGGCGCAGCCGAACCCTCTAGGGCGGTAGCTCAATTGGTAGAGTTGTCGTCTCCAAAACGACCGGTTGCAGGTTCGAGTCCTGTCCGCCCTGCCAAGTTTTCCCAGGAGACAACGTTTAGGTGAACGACCAGAAGAAGAGTGCGATGACCCGGAGCGTATCGACGGCGAGCAAACGCGCGCAGGCGGTCGGCGGCCAGGATTTTGTCCGCGGCGTCATCACCGAACTTCGTCGCGTAACGTGGCCCACCCAAGAGGAATGGGTCTCCGCAACCATCCTGACGATCGGGCTCGTGGTCGGCATCGGCCTCTTCACGTATCTCGCCGATCAGCTTTTCGGATGGGTGTTCAGCGTGATTCACCCGCAGAATTTCTAAAAAAGAAGTACGTTGAACACTATGTCAGAGATCGAACAGCACGAACACGTCGGCCTTGAGGCCGATCTGGCTGCCGCGGACGCGACGCTCCAGGCTCCCGAAACTCCCGAAGCCGAACTCGATGCGTCCGCCGAAACGCACGAAGCTGCGGCCCCGCGTCCGGCCACTCCCAAGGATGACCGGAACTGGTTCGTGATTCACACCTACTCCGGGTACGAAAATAAGGTTAAGGCGAATCTCGAACGCCGTATTCATTCGATGGGTATGCAGGACAAGATCTTCCGCGTGCTCGTTCCGATGGAAGACGAAGTCGAGTTCAAAGACGGCAAGCGCAAGATCTCTCCGAAGAAAGTGTTCCCCGGCTACGTCTTGGTCGAGATGATCATGGACGACCAGTCGTGGTACGTCGTGCGCAACACGCAGGGCGTCACCGGCTTCGTCGGCAGCCCGGGCCCCGGTGAGAAACCGGTGCCGCTTCAAGATAAAGAAGTCAAGACGATTCTCAAGCAGATGGGCATCGAAGCGCCCAAGCTCAAGATCGACTTTGCCAAGGGCGACCGCGTCAAGGTTACCTCGGGCCCGTTCTTCGACTTCACCGGTGTGGTGGACGAGATCGCTCCGGAAAAGGAACGTCTGCGCGCGTTGATCTCGATCTTCGGCCGCGAGACGCCCGTCGAACTCGAGTTCTTCCAGGTCGAAAAAGTCTAGTCGGCCGAACCTTTCTCGCGCGCACGACCCCGGCGCGCGAGATTGCAATCGGGGGCAGAAGCAGCGCATTTGCGTTGCATCGCTAAGGAGACATCATGGCCAAAAAAGTTACCGGTAAGATCGGTTTACAACTCCCTGCGGGCAAAGCGACGCCCGCGCCGCCGGTCGGTCCGGCGCTCGGGCCGTACTCCCTGAACATCATGGACTTCTGCAAGCAGTACAACGAGCGTACGGCGTCGCAAGTCGGTATGATCATTCCGGTCGAGATTACGGCATACGAAGACCGCACGTTCACGTTCATCACCAAGACGCCGCCGGCGTCGTTCCTCATCAAGCAGGCGTTGAAAATCGAATCGGGTTCCAAGGAGCCCAATCGCAATAAGGTCGGCAAGCTGACCCAAGCGCAGCTCGAAGAGATCGCCAAGGTGAAGATGCCCGACATCAATGCGAACGATATGGACGCCGCAAAGAAGATCATCGGCGGCACCGCTCGTTCGATGGGTGTGGAGGTAGCTGAATAATGCCGCAGCATCACGGAAAGCGATTCAATAAGCTCGCCGAGAGCATCGATAAAAAAGCGCTCTTCTCGATCGCCGAAGCTATCGAGCTGATCAAGAAGAACGCCAACGCGAAATTCAACGAAACGGTCGAAGCGCACATTCGTTTAGGCGTCGATCCGAAGAAGAGCGACCAAAACGTGCGCGGCACGGTGTTGCTCCCGCACGGAACCGGCCGCACCGTTCGCGTCATCGCGTTCGCCAAAGGCGATAAGGCCAAAGAGGCGCAAGAAGCCGGCGCAGATATCGTCGGCGATCAGGATCTCATCGACAAGCTCAAAGCCGGATTCACCGAATTCGACGTTGCGGTTGCGACGCCGGACATGATGGCGGCGGTCGGTAAGGAGCTCGGACGCATCCTCGCTCAGAAGATGCCGAACCCGAAAGCCGGCACCGTCTCCGCCAACGTCGGCAATGCGATTCGCGACATCAAAGCCGGTAAGGTGGAGTACCGCCTCGATAAGACCGGGATCATTCACACGATCGTCGGCAAGGCGAGCTTCGATCAAGCGCAGCTGCTCGAGAACGTCAGCACGTTGATGGATGCTATCGTTCGCGCCAAACCGGCGGCGGCGAAGGGCACCTACCTCAAGAGCGTTACGCTTGCGAGCACGATGGGCCCGGGCGTCAAAGTCGATCCGAACCGAGTGAAAGTCACAGCCTAACCACCTCGCGTATCATAAAACGAGGGCCCCGCTTGCAGAAGCGGGGCCCTCGTTTTCGTTCGCGGAGGAACGGGGTACTTAGAAGGCTGCGGTGCCATTCGGGGTTCCCCAGCCGGTCGGTCCATCGTAACCCACGCCCGCGTTGCAGATGTAGAGATACGACGACGAGCAGGTTCCATTGCTGCCGCTCGTGACATCGTTGAGCGCAGACGTGCCGCCATGGGCCCAGATGCCTTGCGCGGCATTCTGCGTCGACGCATTGCCCGCCAGGGCGAAGACCGATGCGGTCAGCGGGCTGGAGACGCTGGTACCGCCGAACACGAGCCAGCCGGACGCGCCCTGATAGGCATAGCTATCGTATACCGCGACGCCCGTATAGGGATCGGCCACGGCCGAGACGTCGGCCTCGGAACGCATCGTGCAGCCCTTGTCGGTCTGCCACGAGGGCTTAGTGACGTACTTGCTGCAGCCGCTTCCGCTCCCGCTCCAAGCGGTCTCGCTCCATCCGCGGGTCGTGCTGGAGCGCGAAAGGCTGGTGCCTCCGACGCAGACGACCGTTGCATACGAACACGGCTGCGATGCGCCGGTGCCGGAGTCGCCGGCGCTCGCGGTGATGATGATTCCGGCGTGGGAGTATGCGGAGTTGGTGGCGCCCGACTCCGAGCCGCCGTAACTGTTGCTGATCTCGGTTGCGTGCAGCGCCGCCGCTTCGTTTACCGCGGTGTCGAGATTGGCGTTGGTTGCCGAGCTTGCTTCAACCAAGATGATGTGGCAGTTCGGGCAGATTGCCGAGACCATATCCAAGTCGAGCGATTCTTCTTGAGCCCAGCCGCCGTTATTCCGAGGCAGCTTCGTGGTGCTTCCGCTCTGGCTCACCTGCTTGAAGCAGCCATTCGCAACGGTGCACGGGGGCAGCCCGTAGGTCGAGCGGTAGACGGCGAGATCCGATGCCGCATTGGGATCGTTGTACGCATCGACGATGGCGACCGTCTGCCCCGATCCGGCGGTCGAGGACGGCAGGGCGTATGCCGATTGCAGATCCGACGGCCCGTAGCCGGCCGGAGTCGTCGTCGCGGCAAGGTGTGCTTGGGCCGGGGCATTCGGATTGCCGCCGCCGACGTCGGTGCGATACATGGCGTAGCACACGACGTTGTCGCCCGGCAGAAGGGTGGCACAGGATTGCGCGGTGTTGGCTTGTGCCGTCGGCAACTGTGAGACGGCGCCGGCCTGTGGCAGCGCCGACTGGCCGCCGGAGCTACACGCGGCCAGCAGGGAGGCCGCGAGGACGGCCACGATGATGCGAAAACGATACTGCACGAAGTGAGATCCTCCACACTCGTTGAAAGAATGGCGCAGTGCGCCTCATCTCACTCTACAGCGATCCGCCGTTTGTCATAAGTGCAAAATGCACTTAGATAAAAGGCCCTACAGGAGCGTGACCTTCCCGCTCGCGAGGTGATAGATCCCGCCCGCGATATGCAGGGTACCCGCTCGGACCGCCTCGGCTACGATGGACGAGTGGCTTGAAAGCTTGGTCACGTTATCGCGCACGTTCTGCTCGATGGCGTTTTCGGTCCAGTCCCCATGAGCGCTCTTGCTTTGCTTCACGGCCGGAACGATGGCGTTGACGATACTCTGGATGTGTCCCGGATAGTTGGTGCCGCTCTTGACGTGCTTGACGGCGGATTTCACCGCACCGCAGTCGGTATGGCCGAGAACGAGGATCAACGACGATTTCAGTACGGCGACCGAATATTCGACCGAGCCGATGCCGAAGTCACCCAGGACGTTCCCCGCCTCGCGAATGCCGAAAATATTGCCGGGAATTTGATCGAACACCGTCTCGACCGGCACGCGCGAGTCGGAGCAACTCACGAGGATCGCAAACGGGTTCTGCGATTCGGCCAATTCCAGGCGTCGGGCCGTGAGCGGCGGGCATATCGCCTTATCGGCCACGAACCGGGCGTTCCCGGCCATCAGCTTCTCGAGCGCGGTTTTGGATGCATCGGGCATAGCCGTCGCTTCAAACGGGAACCCGACCGAGGAGCCGGCCAGGGCAGCCAGCGCGAGGCCGCTCCGGGCGAGAAAGGATCGGCGAGGCAGGCTGGGGAGCAAGCGCATGTGTGTGGCCTTTCTGGAGCAGATCGCTCGGTTCGCTTAGTCCCGCGGCGCAGGGTCCCCTTTTGGGAGCTGGCACAAGTGCTTGCGCGGCCCGGGAGCTTGTGATACGATGCCCGACGGCTCCGAAGACCGTTGGTGATCGCTCGTCGATCTTAATTAACGCCAACCGAGGACGTACGAACAACGAGTCCCTATCGTTCGATTGATGTAGCGATGACTCTGCGTGAAGGCGCCCTCCGGACGGATGGAGCGCTTTTTTTATTCACAAGAAAGCGACACACACGTCATGCCAACCGCACGTAAAGAAGCCGCGGTACAAGACCTTCGCGATCGGCTTGCCGTTTCGCAGAATCTGTTTCTGACCGACTTTGCCGGCCTCACCGTTGAAGAGATAACCAAACTTCGCGGCGAGCTGCGCAAGGACGGCAGCACGTATGCCGTCGTCAAGAACACGCTTTTCAAGATCGCTGCCGGTGAAGAGATCACCGGGCATCTCGATGCGTATCTTGCCGGCCCTACCGGTATCGTCTTCGCAGGCACCGACCCGGTCGCGCCTGCTAAAGCAATCAAACAGTTCGGCGATGAGGCTAAGAAACTCGGCATCAAGGCGGCGTATATCGACGGCAAGTTCGTCGATGCCAAACAAGTTCTGGCGCTCGCCGCGCTTCCGCCGAAATCCGAGCTGCTCGCCAGGCTCGTCGGTTCGCTTGCAAGCCCGTTGCGTGGTCTAGTGACCGTGCTCTCGGGCAATCAGAGCGGACTTGTCCGTGTGCTCAATGCTATCCGCGAGCAAAAAGATGCCGCGGGTTCGAACGCCTAAAGGAGACTATTTCGTATCATGGCAGTTGCAGAACTCATCAACCAAATCGATCAGCTCACCGTGCTCGAGCTTGCGGACCTCGTCAAGCAGCTCGAAGAGAAGTACGGCGTTTCGGCTGCGGCTCCGGCCGCGATGATGGCCGCACCGGTCGCCGCCGCACCGGCTGCCGAGAAGACCGAATTCGACGTGATCCTCGCGGAAGCGGGCCCGGAGAAGATCAAGGTCATCAAGGCCGTTCGCGAACTCACGAGCTTGGGTCTCACCGAAGCTAAAGCGTTCGTCGAGAGCGCTCCGAAGGCCGTCAAAGAAGGCGTCACCAAAGACGAAGCCGAGTCGGTCAAGAAGAAGCTGGAAGAAGCCGGCGCAAAGGTCGAAATCAAGTAAATCGACCCGCTACGGCGAAGATCTACGGGAGCGCAAGAGCGCTCCCGTTTTTTTATGCCGTGGATGAGGGTGCAGGTGAATACACAATTGCCCGCCGGTGTGACCGGTACGACGCTGTTGATTTGGATCGTCCTGATCGCGCTTATCGTCTTCCGGGCGTCTCGGCCGCAGAAGATCGGCGTCGTGCGGATGTGGGTCTCGCCGATCCTCTTGATGGCCCTGGCCGGATTCGCGATCTATGCGACGGAGCGGCTCCATCCGACGCCGCTTTGGGAAGTGGCGATCGCCGTCATCGTCGGCTTAGCCGCCGGGATTCCGATCGGCGCGCTGCGGGGGCGGCACACGGAGGTCCATGCCACGGAGAAGCACGGCGTGATGCTCCTGGGCGCTTCCTGGGCTACCGCGCTCCTCTACGTCGGCGCGTTCGCGTTGCGCTTTGCGATTCGTTTGGTCGTGCCGCTTACGAGCCCGGCCGGTACGGCCGTAGGCGATGGTTTGCTCGCCTTCGCGATTGCGATCGTCGCCGCCACATATTTTGTCGTCTATCGAAAATACGAAGTACTCGACCACCCCACTAGCGCTACAGGGGCGTTGCCGAACTCACGTTTGGATTGAAGCGTCCGAAAGTGGCCGGATCGGCGCGAAATTCGGCTTCCAAATCGGAGACGCGATGATCGTCGCGCGGATGGTCTGAGAGCATCTCCAACGGCACGCCGCTGGGCTTGCTTTCGAAGCGTTTCATCAGCCAGACCATGCCCCACGGGTTGTATCCGGCCCGGGCGCAAGTATAGGCTCCGGCGTGGTCGGCGTTGGTCTCGACCTGTCGCGAAAATTTGGCCGCTTCGGCGTTGGCCCCAAGGCCGATCACGGTCTGCGCGAGGCCGCTATTGCCGACCAACGCACCCAGAATGCCGCCGACCAATCCGATGGTTTGATACTTCGGATTGAGATTGACGACGTCGTGATGGATATCGTGCGAAACTTCATGGCACAGCACGCCGGCCAGTTCTTCTTTGTTTTGCGCGAACGTCATCATCGAGGTTGTTACGTACACGTTTCCACCCGGCACGGCGAAGGCGTTTGGGCCGCCGTCATTGACTAATACAAAATGGAACGGCATGAAATATTGCCGGTCGGCCACCTGCGCGATGCGGCGCGCGATCGGGTCTAGGATGTTGTAATAGGGCGACTGGGTCACGATTTTGCCCTGCTGCGCCAACTGCTGGTACTCTTGCTTTCCGATGGCGAGTTCTTGCTGTTGCTGCTGCGTGTATGCCGCGGCGGGGACCAGGGATGCCGCTACGAACGCGAGCGTTAGGGCGGTTGCGGTTGAAATTCTCGTGAACATCCTCGTGTATCAATCCTATTCTCGGTACCTAGATCAACGTAACGTCGTCTTTCCCCGTTTCGCATGGACGGAAACGAGGCGCCTTGGGGCTTTTTCGCACCCGGTGCGGGACGCTCGGTGAGGGGCGGCTAACTCCAGGATCGTGAGCGCTTGGGATACGCGCCGGATTCGAAAAAACCAGCGCCTGGCGCGCGCGGCGAGCTACGTCCGTTCCGGCGTTTTCGAAAGCGGCGATGCGGTCGCGGTCCTCGAGTCGGTCCTCGAGCCGGGCGACCGCGTGTGCGTCGAGGGCAACAATCAAAAGCAGGCGGACTTGCTCTCGCGGGCGCTCGCATCCGTCGATCCCGAACGCGTCCACGATCTCCATCTGTTGATCTCGGTCTTAGGCCGCCCCGAGCACATCGAGCTCTTCGAACGCGGTATCGCATCGCAGGTAGATTTTTCGTTCTCCGGCCCGCAATCGCTGCGGCTAGCGCAGCAGGTTGCCGACGGACGCGTGCGGATCGGCGCGATCCATACCTATCTCGAACTCTTCGCGCGGTATTTCGTCGATCTCACGCCGGATATCGCGCTCGTTGCCGCGGACGAAGCCGATGCGTCGGGGAACCTTTATACCGGGGCCAATACCGAGGAAACGCCCACCATCGTCGAGGCGACCGCGTTTCGTAACGGCGTGGTGATCGCGCAGGTCAACCGCATCGTCGATCGCGTCACGAGGGTGGACGTTCCGGGCGATTGGGTCGATCTGGTCGTCGTCGCGGACCGTCCGTACGAAATCGAACCGCTCTTTACGCGCGATCCCGAGCAGATCGACGACGTGCAAATTCTGATGGCGATGATGGTAGTGCGCGGCATCTACGAGCGGCATCGCGTACGCACGCTCAACCACGGCATCGGCTTCGATACCGCCGCAATCGAGTTGATTCTTCCGACCTACGGCGAACGATTGGGTTTGCGCGGCGAGATCTGCACGAACTGGGTGCTCAACCCGCATCCCACCCTGATTCCCGCGATCGAAAGCGGTTGGGTACAGAGCGTGCATAGCTTCGGGGGCGAGCTCGGCATGGAGCGGTACGTGGCCGCGCGCCCCGACGTCTTCTTTACCGGACGTGACGGATCGCTGCGTTCGAACCGCGCGCTCTCTCAAAATGCCGGAATGTACGCGACGGATCTCTTTATCGGCTCGACCTTGCAGATGGACCCCGACGCAAACTCTTCGACCGCAACGCTCGGGCGTATCGCGGGCTTCGGCGGTGCACCGAATCTGGGCAACGATCCGCGGGGCCGGCGCCACCCGTCGCAGGCGTGGCTCGAGATGACTTCGTCGACGCACGAGATTCGGCGCGGTCGCAAAATCGTCGTGCAACTGGTCGAGACGTTTCGCGAGAGTGGCGTGCCGACGTTCGTGGAGCATCTCGACGCGGTAGCACTCGGCCGGATGGCCGGTTTTCCGATCGCGCCCGTGATGATCTACGGCGATGACGTAACCCACGTCGTCACCGAAGAAGGCATTGCCTATCTCTACAAGGCTAGAGACGTCGACGAACGCCGTGCCGCTCTGGCCGCCATCGCCGGCGTCACGCCCGTCGGCCTGTTGGCCGATAGTACCCGCACGCAGGAACTGCGACGTGACGGCGTGGTTGCGTTTCCCGAAGATCTCGGGGTCGTGCGCGGCGAAGCGAAGCGCTCGCTCTTGGCCGCGCGTTCCATACGCGACCTCGTCACGTGGTCCGGCGGATTGTACGAGCCGCCGAAGCGATTTCGGAGCTGGTGATGATCGAGACGTTGACGTTTACCTATCCCGCATCCGCGCACGTCGCGCGGCGTGCCCACGTTGGGGTCGTGGCGTCGGGGAATTGCGAACTGCTCTTGGAGCCTTCGCCGGAGCCCTCGGCATCGGTGACCGTTCGCACGAGCGTGGGCGGGTACGCGACGACGTGGGAAGCCGTGTTGGCGCGGTTTTTCGCGCGCCATTCGATCGCGGTGCGATTGGAAATCGACGACTTCGGTGCGACGCCGGCGGTTGTCGCCATGCGCCTGGAACAGGCCCTGGAGCAGGCGCGATGACCCCACATATCGGCGATTCCTACGCGGAACGCAATGCTCGCGAGCGGGCTCGAACATTGCTCGATCCGGGCACGTTTCGTGAACTGCTCGATCCGTTTGCGCGCATGCGATCGCCGTATCTCGCCGCGCAAGGCGTCGTGTCGCAATCCGACGACGGCGTGGTCGTCGCACGCGGAACGCTCGGCGGGGTGCGTGCCTGCGTGGCGGCGACCGACGGCCGTTTCTTGGGCGGAGCGATCGGCGAGATCGGCGGCGCGAAGATCGCCGCATCGCTCGAACTCGCGCGGCGCGACGCAGAGCGCGGGACGCCCACGCGCGTGGTGCTCGCATTCGATAGCGGGGGCATTCGTCTGCAGGAAGCCAACCTCGGCTTGCTGGCCATCGCCGAAATCTGCGATGCGGTCGCCGCGTTGCGCACGCACCAGCCGGTTGTCGCGGTGATTGCGGGACGCGTCGGCGTCTACGGCGGCATGTCGATCGTCACCGCGCTCTGCAACGAGGTCATCGTGACCGAGGGCGCCCGCGTCGGCCTCAACGGTCCGGACGTGGTTGAAACGGAGGCCGGTGCCGACGAGTTCGACGCATCGAATCGTCCGTTGGTCTGGAAGGTGACGGGAGGGCGGCGCCGCTTCGCGCAAGGCCACGCTACCGCGCTGGTGGCCGACGACATGCCCGATATCCGCGCCGCAGTTGAAGATGCGTTCGTCCGGAACCGACCGTTCGTTGCGATCGAACGCCCGGAGTTTCCCGACCCCGGTTTGGAGCGCGAGGCGTTTTTGCGCGCGTACGGCATAACGCCGTGAGCGAAGAGGTTTCGCGCGGACGCGCGTGGTTCGAGCGCTTCGCGGCCGGCGGCGCGCGAGCCGATGGACTCCCCGCATCGGTGCTCGCTGCGGACGCGCCGCTCGACGGGTTGCCGGTGCGTTGGATCGCGGTCGTCCCCGCGCCGCAAGCGCGTTTCCCACGCGCGCGTTCGGGCGAGATGGGCATCGACGAAGCCTTTGGCGTTGCAGCGGCGGTGCGCGGCGTCCCGCCGAACTCGGCGATCGTGGCGCTGGTCGACGTTCCCGGCCAGGCATTCGGGATACGAGAGGAAGCGATCGGCCTGCAGCGCGCGCTGGCAGCATCGGTCGATGCCTACGTGCAAGCGCGCAGGAGCGGTCACCCCGTCGCGGCGTTGATCGTCGGTAAAGCGATATCCGGAGCGTTTCTCGCGCACGGCATGCAAGCCGGATGGATCGGCGCGTTGGATGACCCCGGCGTCGACGTCCACGTGATGTCGGAGCCGGCCGTCGCGCGCGTAACGCGCATGCAGCGCGGCGATCTCGCGCGCATCGCAAGCGAGGTCCCGGCAACCGCGCGAGATATTGCATCCTTTGCGCGTCTCGGCGCGATCGACGCGTTGTTCGAGGTTGCCGATCCGCAGGCGCCAACCGATGAAGAGTATGCTGCCCTCGCGCGCGCGCTCGGCGCGGCGCTGCGCGACGGCAGCGGTTTGCGCCCGCCCGGCGAGCGCCTCAACCGGCCGGCGGCGATCCAGCCCCGCGCTCTGGCGCGCCGCGTGCGCGACGAACTCGCGGCCGGCTGGGATGCATAAGCTCCGCGCTCACGATCTCGTGCGCCTCGCGCCGCGAGCCGTCGCGCGAATCGCCCGGAGTGCTCCGTACTGGGTCGAACGCAGTCTGGATGCCGCGCCGTGGGCGGTCGTCCGCAGGGCGCGGGTGCCGGGCGCCGTTGCAATCGGCGTCCGCGGCGAGCACCGGGACGAGCGCTTCGCAACGGAGCTGCAGATCGACGACATCGCATGCGTCCTCACGCCCGAAGGCTTGCTCGAGCGCCCCGCCACCAGAGCGCTCGATGCGTTCGTCGCGCTGGCGGCGGTAGCGCGCGCCGGCAAAGAGCACGGTTTGCGTCTGGGCCCGACGGGCTCCGTGGGATTCGAACTCGCCACCGGGGTGGCGTGCGTGTCTCCTCGGAGCGATCTCGATGTCGTCGTTCGCGCGCATCCGTCCGACCCGGCGTTGCGCCGGTTCGCCGAGGCGCTACGCGAACTGCCGGCGCGCGTCGATGTTGAAATTGCCTTCGGGGAGGGCTGCGGGGTCGCGCTGGAAGAGGCCCTGCGGGCGGGGCCGATGCTCGTGAAAACTCCCGACGGCCCGCGGATGCGTTCGTGATCGCACGTCGCATCGCGAGCGCATCGCTTGCACAAACCGCGATGCAAGCGCTGATTGTCGAAGCCCGGCTTACGCCTAAGCCCGCCCTTGTCGACGGCCGCGGAAACGGCGCGCACCGCGATCTTTCGCTCGCATTGCTCGTTCGTTCGGCGCACGCGCTGCGCGAGACGTTTGAGGAAGTTGCGGTCGCGTGCCGGAATGCCGGTTTGGATATCGCGTTACGGGAACGCCTAGGCGCCATCGGCCGTAGCGGCGAGCGGCGGATGTTGGCGGCGACCGGCGGGGTCAACACGCATCGCGGCGCGCTATGGTCGCTCGGGCTTTTGGTTGCCGCGTGCGCTCTCACCGATGCGAGCGATGCGCGAGAGCTTGCGACGGCGGCGAGCGCGATCGCGGCGCTGCCCGATCGCGAGGGCGGATCGTTTCCAAGCAACGGCGCGCGCGTGCGTGAGGCCTTCGGCGTTCGAGGAGCGCCCGGCGAGGCAGCGGACGGGTTTCCGCACATCGTGCGGGTCGCGCTTCCGATGCTGCGCGCAGCTCGCGCGCGCGGGGAGGACGACGCCACGGCGCGGATTAACGCCTTGCTCGCCATCATGACGACGCTCGAAGACACGTGCCTCTTGCATCGCGGCGGCACCGCCGCTCTACGAATCGCGCAAGAAGGCGCGCGTGCGGTGCTGGCGGCGGGAGGCTTCGCAACATCGCGCGGAGCGCACGCATTCTCCCTCCTCGATGCGGGGCTGCTTGCCCGTAACGCCTCCCCGGGCGGAGCCGCCGACCTGCTGGCTGCGGCGATCTTTCTTGACTCGATCGAGCGGCGGACGTGCGGGTAGGGCTGCTGTTTCCCGGCCAAGGCTCGCAGCATCCGGGGATGTTCGATCGCTTTACCGACGATCCGGCGGCCGCGGATGTATTCGAAGAGGCGCGCGACATTCTCGGCTACGACGCGCGCACGCGAAACGGCTTCACGGAGCGAGGCTCGACGGTGGACGTGCAGATCGCGCTGCTCGTCTGCGGCATAGCGTCGGCGCGCTTGTTGGCGGCGAACGGGGTCGAAGCGCGCGCGGTCGCCGGGCATTCCGTCGGTACGTTCGCCGCCGCGGTTACCGCCGGAGCCCTTGCGTTCGCGGACGCAGTACGTGTCGTCTTGGAGCGCGCGACGGCCATGGAAACGTTGTTCGCCGGCGGCTACGGGATGGCGGCGATCGTCGGCCTGCGAGAGGCCGCGGTGCGCTCGATCGTGGCTGCGGAAGCGGAACTCGGCGAACCGGCATACATCGCCAACGCCAACGGGCCGACGCAATTCGTCCTCGCGGGGAAGAACGACGCTTTAGACCGCGCGCTGGTTCGAGCCCGAGCCGCGGGTGCACGCCGTGCCGATCGCCTCGATGTCGCCGTGCCCTCGCATTGTGCGTTGCTTGCGCCGGTGCAAGACCGGCTCGAATCCGTGCTCGCCGGCATCGAGGTACGCACGCCGCGCATCGCATATGTGGGCAGCGTCGGCGCGCGCATACTGCGCGATGCACGGAGCGTTCGTGCGGATCTCGCGGCCGGTGTCGCGCACGAAGTGCGCTGGTGCGATGCGTTAAGGACGCTCGTGGAGCTCGATACGACGCTGTTGATCGAAGCCGTACCGGGACGCGTACTCACCGACCTCGCACAAGCGGCATTCCCCTCGGTTCGAGCGGTCTCTCTCGAAGAGAGCAGTATGCGCTCGCTCCGCGCTTTAGCCGCAGCGCCCTAAGAGGCCAGCTCTCCGGCGTTCAGCCCCATGAGATCGGCGATACGCTCGCGATCCTTCAACAGCGCCGCCGCATCGCCGTGATAGACGATGCGCCCTTCATCCATCACGTATGCGCGGTCGGCAATCTTCAATGCAAGCAACGCGTTTTGCTCGACCAGCAAAATTGCGACGCCGTGCTGCTTGAGTTCTTCGATCAGCCGGTAGACTTCCTCGACGATCAGCGGTGCCAACCCCTGCGATGCCTCGTCGATGAGCATCAGCGTCGGATTCGAAACGATCGCGCGCCCGATGGCAAGCATCTCTTGTTCGCCGCCCGAAAGCCGTCCCGCCTTGCGTCCCGAGAGTTCGCGTAGCTTCGGCAGATGTTGCAGGACGCGTTCGATCGACCAGTCGCCTTTGCGCCCGTTCTCCGCAAGTTGCAAGTTTTCCAGAACGGTGAGCCCGGCGAACATCCGGCGTCCTTCGGGCACGTAGCCGACGCCCATGCGCGCGATGCGATGCGGCGGCGAACCGGCGACCGAGACTCCGTTTAGGGCGACCTGGCCGCTTCGCGGGCGCGTCAAGCCGAGGATGCTGCGCATCGTCGTCGTTTTTCCGGCGCCGTTCAAGCCCAGCAGCGCCACCAGTTCGCCCTTGCCGACTTCGAAAGAAACGTCGTGGAGAATGTGGCTTTTCCCGTAGTACGTGTTCAGGTTTTCAACGCGAAGCAATGGTTCAGACATGCTCGATCACCTCTTTGCCGATGTATGCTTCGCGAACTTCCGCATTCGCGCTAATCTCGGTGGGCGTTCCCGCTGCGAGAACGCGGCCGCGATCGAGTACCGTGATCTGCTGCGCCAACGAGAGCACGACGCGCATGTTGTGCTCGACGAAGAGCACCGTGAGGCCGAGTTCGGCGTGGAGTTTGCGAATGACGGACACGACGCGCGACGTCTCCGCCTGTGCCAGTCCCGCCATGGGTTCGTCAAGAAGAACGAGTTTTGGATCCGTGGAGAGGCTCATCGCGATTTCGCACAAGCGCTGGCTCCCGTGAGCCAGCTCGGCTAACGGGCGGTGCGCGACGGCGCCCAGGCCGACGAAGCCCAACAGCCGGTCGACCTTTTGGTCGAGCGTGGCCCGTTGCCCGCGGCTCAACGTCCGAAAGCGAAACGAGAGGTTGCCGGCGCTTTGGATCCCGACCGCTAGGTTTTCGTACACCGTGAGTTCCGGAAAGACGCTCGAGGTTTGAAACGTTCGTCCCATGCCCATCCGCACGCGGTCGTACGACGGCGCTCGCGTCACGTCGACGCCGACAAACGATACGTGTCCGGCATCCGGAAAATAGAATCCGGAGAGGGTGTTGAAGAAGGTCGTTTTGCCGGCGCCATTCGGCCCGATGATGGCGTTGATCGAGCCCGCGTGTACGCGCAGCGAAACGTCGTCGACGGCATGGACGCCGCCGAAGTGTTTCCCGACTCCGTTGGCTTCGAGCAGTAAATCGCTCATCGTGTCGTCTCCCGATCGGCGATGATGGGTGCGGCGAAGTCGAGATCGTGGCCCGGCTCTATCCGGTTCTTGCGCCCGGGAAGAAGATCGAGCGCGGTTCCGAGCAAGCCCTTTGGAAAGCCCAGTACGCATGCGACAAACAAGGCGCCCAGCGGAATCTGCCACCACGGCAGGGCCGTCGAGAGAATGTCTTCGCCGATCACGTAAATGATCGCTCCGACCAGCGGCCCGAAGATCGTCCCCGCGCCGCCGAGAATCGTCATGAGCACGATGTCGCCGGACTGATGCCAGTCCAGAAGCAACGGATACGCAAACATGATCGATAGTCCGTAACAGGCGCCCGCGAGACCCTCGATCGCGGCCGAGATCAGTAGCGCAACGAAGATGAAGCGGTCGGTATTGAGGCCGAGGTATCGCGCGCGCACTTCGTTCTGCTTGATAGCGACCAGCGTGCGCCCGAACGGCGAACGAACCAACAGCCAAAATCCGGCAACGACCAGCGTGAAAATAAGAAGGATCGCATAATAGAAACCCGCGTCCTGTAAGTGAATGCCGAATCCCTCGAGCGCCGGCCGCGTGAAGTTCATGCCGTCTTCGCCGCCGGTGACGTTGGTGAAGCGATAGGCGATGAAGTAGAATACCTGGCCGAACGCGATCATCAAAAGTGCGAAATAAATACCGCGACGCCGCAGCAAGAACGGCCCGATGAGCAGAGCGCCTACGACTCCGGCGAGCGTGCCGATGGCAAGCGAGGTGATGAAGCCGACGTGGAGGTTCTGGATCGAAAGGCCGGCGCCGTACGCGCCAAGGCCGAAAAACGCGGCGTTTCCGAACGGCAGCACGCCCGTATATCCGAGCAGCAGATTCACCGCCATGGCGGCAATCGCGAAGAGGAGCACGTCGGTGCAAATCGTCAACGCGAGATGCAATCGCGGAGCGAGTTGCGGAGCGAGTAGGAGCAGTACGAAGAGAATGGCCGTGGCCACCCATCCCCAGATGCCGATCGACTTCACCCGAAGATCCCTTCCTCTCCGAAGAGACCGCGCGGACGGACGAGCAACACCACCGCCATGATGACGTACATGGCGATTTCGCTCGCGGCCGGTATGTACAGCGTCGTCAGGCTGATCGCGAGTCCGATGAGCAGGCCGCCGACAATGGCGCCGTACAGGCTTCCCATTCCGCCGACGATCACGGTAACGAAGGCCGGCATCAGCAGCGAATTACCGCTCTGCGGATTGAGCCCGAGCATTCCCGCCGCCAGCACGCCGGCGATTCCCGCGATCAGGATGCCGAGCCCAAAGTTGATCATGTAGAGAAGTTGCGTGTTCGTTCCTAGCGCGGAGATCATTTCGTGATCCTGCACTGCCGCCCGCAAGCGCAGTCCGTACCGCGTGTGCTGTAAGAAGATTACCAGCGCAACGATGATGACCACGAGGGCGCCGGCGATGAAGAGCCGGTAGACTGGGAAAACCGTGAAGCCCAGCGAGATACCCCCGCTCAGTATCTTCGGCGGCGAAAACGGTACGCCGTTGGGCCCCCAAATCAGTCGAAACGCCTCTTCGGCGATGAGTGAAATGCCGAAGGTGAGGAGCAAGCTGTATACGGGATCGCGGCGATAGAGCGGACGAATCATCGTCCGCTCCATCAGTATGCCGATAACGACGGCCATCAGTGGCGCAATCGCCAGCGCGTACCAGTAGTTGGTGCCCGCACCAACCAGAGCGAACGCCAGATAGCCTGCCAACGTCATAAACGATCCGTGCGCCATGTTGATGGTGCCGGTGAGGTTCATGATGAGGGAGAGGCCGATCGCGACGACCGCGTAGAACGCGCCGAGGATGAGACCGTTGAATATTTCCGGAGCGATGTGCGCCATTGATAGTCCTTCCCTGGTCTCTTACGGCCAAACCATCTTGCAGACTTTTGCCTTTTCGGCAACGCTCTGCTCGATGGCATCGGGTTCTTGGCGATCGACGATATCGAAGACGTCGTATTTATCCTGCGGCGTACCCTTGGCACGAATACCGCCCAGCCACATCGGCCACATCAGTTGATGATCGGCGGCGCGATAGTACGTCGTCCCCTCGAAGATCGTCTGGAATTTGGTTCCCGCAAGCGCGTGCGCGATCTTCGCCGCGTTCGTCGATTTGGCTTGGTTGATGCCCCAGAGCAGCCGGTCCATCGTGATGTATCCGAATGCCGATCGCGCGGTCGGAGGCGTGTGGTACTTCTTTCGGTACTCGTTCACGAAGTTGGTCGCGAGTTTATTGTTGGTACCTAGAACGTTCGCGCCCTTATAGTACCATTCGACGCCCCAGAAACCGACGCGGGCCGCTTCGGGCAGGGCCCAAACGGCTTCGAGTTCGACCTGCGGGCCGCCGATCGGTATCTTTCCGACCAAACCGAATTCGTGCGCTTGCTTGAGGCAATTCACGAAATCGTCGCCTTGCACCAGCACGAGTAAGAGGTCGGGTTTCGCGCCGAGCACCTTGGTGAGATACGGGCTGAAATCGGTCGTGCCCAACGGTGTGAGATCGTCGCCGACGATCGTCGCGCCGATCTTTTTCGCGACATCGCGATAGCCGGTATCGAGTGCGTGGCCGAACGCGTAATCGGGCGTGATGAGATACCATTTTTTGCCGAACTTCTTGCCCAGCGAGAAGCCGGTTGCGTGCGTCTCCATCCACGTGCTATGGCACGTGCGGAACGTGCTGTATTTGCAATCCGCGCCCGTCACCGCATCGGCGTGGCCGCCGGAATCGATGTACAGGATGTTCATGGCATTGGCTGCGCCGCTGACTGCGAGCGACACGGAGCTATTGATCGAGCCCATCAAGGCCGCGCATTTATCGACGTTGACGAGTTTGCGCGCCTTCTCGACCGCGATGCCGGGATTGTTATCGTTGTCTTCGGAGACCGTCGTAACTCTGGTGCCGCCCATGACGCCGCCGCGCGCGTTCCACGCGTCCATCGCCATCATCGCGCCGCGGGTTTCGCTCTGGGCGTATGCAGCGTATACACCGGTATACTCGTAATCGAGTCCGATTTTGATCACGTCTTTTGCGGACGCGGTACTTCGAAGAATCGTTGGGAAGCCGGTTGCGGCGCCGGCAGATGCGATCGCAGCAGTTGTCAGAAATGTTTTCCGATCAACTTTAAAATCCGTCATGAAGTCTCTCCCTCTCGATGCCGTATAAAGTCGGCAAAATAGCATAGGTTCAAAGGAACTATCAGACGCGAGGAACTCAGGGAGCACAACTTACGCTTAGTAGCGGGCGTTCCTTGAGCTATATATGCCAAGCACGAGCATGCGTATACCATCGAATGGGCCCCGGGGATATGGCTGCGCCCCGGTCTGGGTAGACCGGGGCGCAGCGCAGACCGAAGAAGGGGTGATGGACTGCTAGTGAACCAAGAAGCTCACCAGCAGCAGCGCGACGATATTGAGCACCTTGATCATGGGGTTGATCGCAGGGCCCGCCGTGTCCTTATACGGGTCGCCGACGGTGTCTCCGGTAACCGCGGCTTGATGCGCGATGGAGCCCTTTCCACCGTAATGCCCGTCCTCGATGTACTTCTTCGCGTTATCCCACGCACCGCCGCCGGTGGTCATGGAGATCGCTACGAAGAGTCCGGTGACGATCGAGCCGACAAGGATGCCGCCCATCATCTGCGCGCCGGTATCGCCGCGCAGAACGTTGAGGACGGTGAGCAAGACGACCACCACCGGAACGCCGACCGGAATCAGCGCCGGGACGATCATCTCCTTGAGCGCCGAGCGCGTCACGATGTCGACCGTGGTCGCGTAGTTCGGCTTGGTCGTGCCTTCCATGATCCCCGGAATCTCGCGGAACTGCCGGCGCACTTCTTCAACGACCGATCCGGCGGCGCGCCCGACGGCTTCCATCGAGATCGATGCGAAGAGATACGGGAGCAGCCCGCCGATGAAGAGGCCGGCCAAGACGAAGGGGTTGCCGATCGCAAAGAGATTGGTGACCGACGCCGCGCAATCCGCACCGCCGCCCACGCATTTCGCCTTGATGAGTTCTTGTAGGAACGCGGCGAAGAGCACGACGGCCGCGAGGGCTGCCGAGCCGATTGCATAGCCCTTGGTGACGGCCTTGGTGGTGTTGCCGACCGCATCGAGCGGGTCGGTGACGTTGCGCACGTCTTCGGGCATATCGGCCATCTCGGCGATGCCGCCCGCGTTGTCGGTGATCGGCCCGAACGAGTCGATCGCGACCACGATGCCGGCGAGCGAGAGCATCGACATGACCGCGATGCCGACGCCGTACGTTCCCGCCATGGAGAAGCTCACGAGGATACCGATAACGATGACGATGGCGGGCAGCGCCGTGCCTTGCATCGATACTGCTAAACCCGCGATCATGTTGGTCGCATGCCCGGTGACCGAAGCCTTAGCGATGCGTTGAACCGGGCCGTACTGCGTACCGGTGTAGTATTCCGTGATGAACGTGATCAGGCCGGTAATCAGCACGCCGACCACCGCGCAGATGAAGATGCTGTTTGCGCTGACGCCGGTCGCGCCCGCGAACACGTTCTGCGTGATGAAGTAGAAGCCGACGAGCGCGAGGATTCCCGCAACGGCCATACCGCGGTAGAGCGAGGCCATGATATGGCCCTTTTCCACTTTGCCGACGCCCACGAGCCACGATCCGACGATCGAAGCGACGATCGAGAACGCGCCGAGCAGGAGCGGAAAGGTGGTCGCTCCCGGGAGCGTATCGCCGAAGACGAGGTTCCCGAGCAGCATCGCCGCGACCGTCGTGACGCAATAGGTCTCGAAGAGGTCGGCGGCCATACCGGCACAATCGCCGACGTTGTCGCCGACGTTGTCGGCGATCACGGCCGGATTGCGCGGATCGTCCTCGGGGATCCCCGCCTCGACCTTACCGACCAGGTCGGCGCCGACGTCGGCGGCCTTGGTGTAAATGCCGCCGCCCAGACGGGCGAAGACGGAGATCAGCGAGCAACCAAAGGCTAGCCCGACCATCGCGGAGAGCGACTGCGTGACGTCACCTTGGTTGACGCGGAGTAGGATCGCATAGTACGAGGTGACCGCGAACAGGCCAAGGCCCACCACGAGCATTCCCGTTACGGTACCGCCGCGAAATGCGACGTTGAGCGCGGGCTTGAGGCCGCCGCGCGCCGCCTCGGCGGTACGCACGTTCGCGCGCACCGAAACGATCATGCCGGCGAACCCAGCCGCGCCCGAGAGGATCGCCCCGATCAAAAAGCCGATCGCGGATTCGGCGCCGAGCTTCGGCGCAAAGAAAATCAGGATCGCGAGCACGATGGCCACGATCCCGATGGTGAGGTACTGCCGCTGGAGAAAGGCCATAGCGCCTTCCTGGATGGCCGCGGCAATCTCTCTCATGCGCTCGTTGCCGTCCGGCTGGCGCAGGACCCAGAAGGCAAGTAGAATGCCGTAGATCACGGCGAGTGCGCCGCCGATCAAACCGGCCCAAATCGCTGATTGTGCCGTCACGTAGTATCCTTACAAATGGAAGTGCGGTTTCGCGTTTTCGGCCCGAGGGGCCGAGGCGCTTCGATGCGCTGCCTACTGCGACGACGGAGACAATCCTGCCCGGTTGCTAGCCTTCCCCGTCGATAAACCGCTGGTGGGATTCGGTAATCACCGTGCGGGCGCGGGCAGCATCGTGCCAGCCGACGACGGAGGTTTGCTTGCCTTCGAGGGCCTTGTAGGTCTCGAAGAAATGCGAGATTTTGCGCAGCGTGTGCGGGAAGATCTGCGAATAGTTGTAGATTTCGTCGAAGGCGGGTTCGCCCACCGGGACGGCCAGGATTTTATCGTCCTCCTTGCCTTCGTCAAGCATCTCGAGCAGCCCGATCGGGCGCGCCGCCACCAAGCAACCCGGGAAAGTCGGCTGAATGACCAGCACCAGCACGTCGAGCGGATCGCCGTCCAGCGCGAGCGTCTGCGGAGAGAATCCGTAATCGCCGGGGTAGTGAATCGCCGAGTGCAGGGCGCGATCCAGCCTAAAGATATCGAACGACTTATCGTATTCGTATTTGTTGCGCGAGCCTTCGGGAATCTCGACGATGACGTTGATCTCGTCCGGCTGGTGCTCTCCCAGCGGAATGTGGAGGTAGTTGCGCGGTTGGGGTACATGCATGACGGCCTCGCGGTTTCGAGGCGGCCGCAATCGGTCCCTCGTAAAGACTTTCGTTCGGCGCGCGTGCCAACGCAAGTGTCCCGCTAGGGTCTCGCGAAGCACGCAGGCGTGAAGGTGGAAACGACCGAGCTCCTCGTTGTCGGCTGCGGGCCGGCAGGCGCTACCGCTGCGCGAGAAGCCGCGCGAGCGGGTATCGCAACCACGGTGCTCGAGAAAGACGCGGTCGTCGGGGCGAAGCGCGTATGCGCGGCCGGCCTGCGCCCGGGCTTCTGCCGAACCTTCGATCTGCCGCGTCAACTGGTGCATTGCGATACCCCGCGGCTCGCGCTGTTCGATGCGAACGGGGGCGAGCACGAAGTCTTCTTCGGTCCCGGCCACACGACCACGCGCGAAGAACTCGACGGGACGATGGCGGCGCTTGCCCTGGGCGAAGGGGCGCAGGTTCGCACGCAATCGCTGTTTCGCGGATTGGAACGTTCGGGCGATCGAACCATCGTGGAGTATGCCGATTATCGCTCCGGCGAGCGGCGCCGCATCGTCGCGCGTTCGGTCTTTCTCGCGCAAGGCGCGACGGCTCCGTACGAGAGAGCTCGGGGCGCATCCGACGGGGGCGTTCCGGCGTTCACCTACGATGCTTGGAACGACGGCTTGATGACCACGCTGCAATATCGCGTGTATTTGGATCGTCCGGCGGCGTCCATCGCCTACCGTACGCTCGAACTTCATTACTATGCCGCGGCGGACGGACGCACCATCGTCGCGTGGATGTTTCCCAAGCGCGATCACTTGGCGATTGGCCTCGGGCTGGTGGGGAAATTGGGCGGGGCGGAACTTCGCGCCGAATTGGAGCGCTTTACCGAGCGCGTGCGCGGGCGACTCTATCCCGATGCGCAAGTCCTTCGCGTCAAACAGGAGGGGCATCTCCTCTACGGCGGCTTGCCGAGGCCTCGCGTGAGCGACGGAGCGGTGATGGTCGGCGGTACGGCGGCGGGACTGGTCGATGCCACCAACGGCGAGGGCATCTTCGAAGCGGCCATGAGCGGACGGCTGGCCGCGGAAGCGATCATCACGTACCGTAACCAAGGAGGCCGCGCCGCGGCTCACTATGCTCGGGCCTTGCGAGAGCGCTTTGCGCGCCGCCTCACCCACCGCGTCGAACTGATGCGATTTCTCGAAGCGCGCCCGGCGCGCTTTCGCGTGTTGTTCGAACAACTTGCCGGCTCGCCAAAATTCTCCGACGCGCTTGCGCGCGAAGACGGGGAGCGAAGCTTCATGGATCGCGTGCATCTCTACGCGCACGCGGCGCGCTTTGCCCTGCGCGCGGCTCGTGCGTAACCGATAACCGATCGTGTCGACGACCATCATCTCGGAAGCGGAATTCCAGGCGTTGCGCGACATCATCCGTTCGCGCTTCGGCATTTTCTACGACGACACGAAGCTGTTTCTTTTGCAGAGCCGCTTGCAGACGCGTTTGCTCAAGTGTCGCGTCTCGACGTTTACCGAGTACCATCGTTTCCTCACGTCGTCCCCGGAGCGTGAGACCGAGTGGGGCGAGCTCGCTTCGGTCCTGACGAACAACGAGACGTATTTTTTTCGCGAGAGATCGCAGCTCGACGTACTCGTGAGCGACGTCGTCGATGAAGCGCTCAAGACGAACGGCGGACGCTTGCGGATTTGGTCGTCGGCGAGTTCGACCGGGGAAGAGCCGTACACGATCGCGATGATGCTGCGCGAAGGACGGCGATTGCAAACTTCCAGTATCACCATCCGTGCAACCGACCTTTCGCCGCGCGCCCTCGATCGCGCGGCGACGGCGTTCTATCGCGAACTTTCATTTCGGGCGACGCCGCCCGAAATGGTTCAAAAGTACTTTCGTCCGTTTCAAGGCGGCTTTTTCCTCAACGATGACGTAAAACAGATGGTCGATTTTTCGCGAATCAACTTGCTCGACGAACGAGCGGTCGCCGCCATGGGTATTCACGACGCGATTTTTTGCCGAAACGTGTTGATTTATTTCGATAAGCCGACACAAAAGCGCGTCGTGGAGGCGTTCGCAAAAGCCTTACGCCCGGGCGGATTCTTGTTTCTCGGCCACGCCGAATCGATCATGAGGATTACCGACTTGTACGAACCGCTCGTCACGCCCAAAGCCATCTACTACCGACGGAAGGCGGATTAGCTTCGTGGATCACATCAATGTCTTGGTCGTCGACGACTCGGCGTTCATGCGACGCGCGATCACGAAGATGCTGGAGAACGAGCCGGACGTTCACGTGGTCGCGACGGCTCGTAGCGGCGAGGAGGCGATCGCCAAGGCCGAACAAGTCAATCCCGACATCATTACGATGGACGTCGAGATGCCGGGCATCGGGGGATTGGAAGCGGTTCGTCAGATCGCGGCCCATCATCGCGTGCCGATCATCATGGTCAGTACGCTCACGCGAGACGGAGCGGAAACGACGTTTCGTGCGCTCGAAAACGGAGCGGTCGATTTCATCGCGAAACCAGATGCCGCCTATACGAATATTAACGAAGTCGCCCGCGATCTCGTTCGGAAGATCCGCACCTTCGCCCGCCGCGGCGCGCGCCCGTTCGTCGAGAGCCCGCTCCCGCGCGTCGCCGAACGCAAGGCTCCGCCCTCGCCACCGTCCCAGCATCCGCGCCAAGGGCGCGAGCCCTTTGCTTGCGTAGCGATCGGTACGTCCACCGGCGGGCCGGTCGCGCTATCCCACGTGATACCGTATCTTCCGCAGGGCTTTCCGACGCCGATCGTGATCGTTCAGCACATGCCGCTCGGATTCACGCGGCCGCTTGCCGATCGATTGAATGCGCTCAGTAAAATTCGGGTCGTCGAGGCCGCCACCGGAATGTTTCTCAAGCCGGGCGTGGCGTTCATCGTCCCATCCGGCAGGCAACTCTCTTTGCATCGTTCACTCGGCGATATCGAGGTCCGTTTGGTTGACGACGACGGTACTTCGTTGCACGTTCCCAGCGTCGACGTGATGGACGAACACGTTGCGGAGATTTTCGGAGCCTCGTCGCTCGGCGTCATTCTGACCGGAATGGGACAAGACGGCGTGCGCGGCCTTCGGAAAATCAAGGAGCGCGGCGGCTACGTCGTCGGGCAAGATGAGGCGACGTGCGTGGTCTACGGGATGCCCCGCGCGGCGGCGAAGGAGGGATTGGTGGATCGGGTTGCAGCGCTCGACGATATGCCATACGTGCTCAACGAACTGGTCGGCGCGGCGAAGGCTTAACCGATCGAATGGCAACGATTGGAGCCGTGGGTAGGAAGCTGTGGATAGACTGTGAATTATCCGGCTCAAGCGCGCGTTGCGCGAATGGGGTTGCATGAAGCTGGGCCGTAGTCAGCGCCGCTACGTCATCGGCGGCGTCGAACTTTCGCGAGAAGAGATCGTGCATAAATACTTGCATTTGGTCAAGTATGTGGCCGGTCGCATCTCCGTTAATTTGCCGCCGAATGTTGAGATTAACGATCTCATCAACGATGGAATATTGGGCCTGATCGACGCGATCGAAAAATACGACGACGGCCGAGGCGTCAAATTCGAAACGTATGCGATCACGCGCATTAACGGCGCAATTTTAGATGCGCTTCGCTCGCTGGATTGGGTTCCGCGCGCCGTTCGCCAGCGTGCCAGAGAACTCGAGCGCGCCTTCGCGGAGCTCGAAACCGAGCACGGTCGAGCCCCTACCGAAGATGAAGTCGCGGCCAAGCTCGGCCTCTCGAAGAAGGAGCTGGATCAGCTCGTGCAGCGAGTGCGCGGCACCTCGGTGCTCTCGCTCGAGGAGTTTCTGCCAAACGAAAAAGGCTACGAAATTCCACTGGTCGACACGCTAAAGGACGACGACAACGACGTGACCGTCGAGGTCGAGGCGCACGAGGTTCGGGTCGAACTGGTTCGCGCGGTCGAAAGCCTGCCGCAGCAAGAGCGCACGGTGATCAGCCTCTACTACTTCGAGGGGCAGACCCTCAAAGAAATCAAAGGCGCGCTTGGGGTATCCGAGTCGCGCGTCTCGCAGATTCACGCTCAAGCCGTGATTCATTTACGCCAACGATTGAAGGAGCTCCGCGAGGATCTGGGCTACCGCGACGACGACCCGACGATCAAGCAAAAATATCTCAGGAAGCCCGTTCCTTCGGCCGATGGTAGAGTAGAACTTACCGTGCGGGGGGAAATACCCGACCATGGCGATTCGTCCCGTGGATCTGCAACTCGCTTACCTGGCTGGGCCGCAGAACGCGGCCCTGGTTAGCAGCGAGCAGAATGCACCTGGAATAGCCCAGCAAGCCGCGCAGGTGGCGTTCGCCAATCAGGTGCACCAGCGCGAGGAGACGATCGCGGAGACCGCCGATACGGAGAGCGCTCATCTGCGCGCCGATGCGGACGGAGGCGGAAACGCCGATTCGTACACGCCGGAGCAACGTCAGCCCCACGACGCTCCCTTTATAGATTCGTCCGCGATCCTGGCCGGCGACGGCGAGCACTTCATCGACGTCGTTGTTTAGGGCATGGCCTCGTTCGATCCGTTAGCCGCGTTCGGGCTCGAAGCGGTGGCCGCGGCGCAACAAGCGATCGCGCAGGCAACCATCGACCTCGGCGTGTCGGCCGGGGTGCTGCAAGCTCAGGTTTCGGTCGGCGACGTCATCCCGGCCACGATTCTTCCGCCATCCGGCGGTAACGATCTGCTCTCGTTTCTCGGGCAGACGGTCGTCGCGTCGCTGCCGCAAGGCGTCTACCCCGGCGAAACGCTCGCGCTGCAAGTCACCGGATTTTCGGGGAGCCAGATCCTGGTTCGAAATTTGGGGGTTGCCGACCCCGCGAACCTACCCCCGCCGGTCGCCCTCGAGCCGCCGGCCGCGGGCGCACCGGCCTCCGCGGTGCTCCAAACCGAGGTGCCGAGCCCGCAAGCCCCCGGGCCGCCGGTCGCCGGATCGCCTAGCGACCGCGTCCCGTTGCGCGTACTGCCGCAGCAGGCCCCCGAGCCGCCGAGCGCCGCCGCACCGAATCAGCCTGCAGCGGGGCCCAATCCTTCACCCGCGATTCCGACCGGCAGTATGGCGCCTTCGCCGGCCGTATTCGCGGCGGCAGCCCTTCGGGCGGGGCCGGCGCTCCCGCAGACGACGGCCGCGCAGCCGCAAACGGGGCTGCCCGTCCAGCCGATTCAAGCCGAGATCGAGGCGCGGATCGCCGCCGCCCGGGCGACCTCGGCCGAGATCGGAGCCCGTATCGGGACCGATCCCGCGGCCGAAGCGACGGCTCGAGCGTCGACGGCGCCGGGCCCCGAACGGGCTCCGATGCTCCCGGCGCGGCAGACTCCGGCGGCGGTAGCGGCGGCCCCCTCCCAATCCGTTTCGCCCGAGCAGGCGCTCCTGAGCCGGCTGCGCGTGCCGCAAACCGCATTAACGCTGGCCGCCGCCCGGATCCTCGCCCAGGGCGTTCGCGAGATACCGCGTGCGTTTGCTGCGCTGGAGCGAGCGCTCGCGCAGACGCCGGCCGGCGACCCGCGCGTGCCGGGACTACGCGGCCTGCTCTCGTTTACCGGCCGCATCGATCCGTCGAATACGCGTACGCTGGCGGAACAACTGGCATCGTACGTGAGCAACGTTCTCGATGGGCGCGAATCAAAATTTGCGGCCATCGTTCGAGCGTTCACCGCGCTCGAACAGCCGGAGCAAGAGCCGGCGCTCGGCACGGCGGCCCCCGCTGCGTTTGAAGAACGCACGGTGCCCGCGCAGCCTAACGCGCCCGCGCTGGTGCTGCCGCCGGCCACGCAAGCGCAAGTCGCCGAGCGCAGCGCCGCGTTGGCACTCGATGTCAAAACGGCGATCATGTCGCTGCTGCAAGCGCCCCCGAACGGCGGCGCGCCGAATCTTCCCGCAGCTCTCGGTAGCGCGCTCAACGCAATCACCGCTGCGCAATTGAACGTTTTGAACGCGCGCCAGAGCGATCCGAACGCGATGCTGATTTCGGTCCCGGTGTTCTATCGCGACGGCGGCGCTCCGACGCAGTTGCGCATCGCGCGCGATGCTCGTAAAGGTGCCTCGCTCGACGGGGATAGCTTTCACGTCGCTTTCGTGCTGGATACCAAAACGCTCGGAACCGTCGCGATCGATTTGCAGGCGGTTGGGCGCGAGGTCAGCGTGAGCGTCAAAACCGAGCGCTCGGGCGCCGCGGCTCGCTTTCGTTCCACGCTTGCCGATCTGCGATCGCGCTTAGAGCACCTGCGTTATCGGGTCTCCGCGATCGGCGCCGACGTCGCTCCCGTTCGTGCCGCGGCCGAGGCTGCCGCACCGGCGTCCGTCGAGCCGGACGAGCCGCCGGCCGCTCAGTTGGATTTGCACGCATGAATCGATTCTTCGATTTCCGCAAAGGGCGGTACAAGCGCCCGGCGGCGGCCGCGCTGACCTACGACCCGAGCAAGAGCGAGCCACCGCAAATCGTGGCGGTGGGGCGCGGCGTTACGGCGGAACAGATTTTAGCCGTGGCAAAAGAACACGGCATCCCGCTCTACGAAGACGCCGGGCTGGTCGAAGCGCTCGCGCATCTGGACGTCAGCGACTACATTCCCCGCGAACTCTACGCCGTCGTAGCCGAAGTCCTAGCCTACGTCTTCCGCGTAGACGCAGAATCCAAAACCCCCCACTAAGAGCGGGGCGCAGGGCCCTAAAACAATTCCTTTGGGCCCGAAGGGCGATGGGTTAAGGCGAAGCCTTAACCCGAACAGGAGTTCGATAGTTTTTGGGAAATGGGCGTACTCCGTGAACTGGTTTGAGCGACTACGCGGTTCGCTGGGCAAGGCCCGCGAAACATTTGCGGCGGTACAGGGCCTCGGCCGCGCCGAGAAGCCGCTGACGCCCGAATTTTGGGACGAGCTCGAGGAGCTACTCGTGTTGGCGGACTTCGGGGTCCCCACCACGCAGAAGATCTGTCGCGGACTCCAGACGGTCGCGAAACAGGAGGCGTGGAAAACCACCGCTCAAGCCGTGGCGCGCTTTCATAAAGATGTCGAGCGGTTCTTGACGCTTCCGCATCCCGAGCTACAGCTCGCCGCCCATCCGGCGGCCGTTCTCGTCGTCGGCGTGAACGGAAGCGGCAAAACCACGACGATCGGCAAGCTCGCCACCGCGCTGCGGGCTCAGGGCAAACGCGTGCTGCTCGTGGCCGGAGATACGTTTCGCGCCGCGGCGGCCGAACAGTTGCAGATTTGGGCCGAACGCAGCGGCAGCGACATCGTCCGCGGAGCGGCCGGCGCCGACCCGGCATCGGTGGTTTTCGACGGAATTCGAGCGGGCGTGGCGCGCGGCGTCGATGTCATTCTCATCGATACGGCCGGTCGTTTGCAGAACAAGACCAACCTCATGGAAGAACTCAAAAAAATGCGACGCGTGATCGAGCGCGAGCTCGGCGCCCCGCCGGCGGAGACGCTACTGGTGGTCGACGGCACGACCGGCCAGAACGCGATCTCTCAAGCAAAACTCTTCAACGAAACGGCCGAACTCACCGGGGTGATCGTGACGAAGCTGGATTCCACCGCCAAGGGCGGCGTGCTCGTCGCCATCGTCGATACGCTCGAGATCCCGATTAAATTCATCGGCCTGGGCGAATCGGCGGACGCGCTGCGGCCGTTCGTTCCCTCCGAATTTACGCGTGCGCTCTTCGACGATGCGCCGGAATCGGTACGATCGTAATGCCACCCACTTGGCATTCCTATGTGAGAGCGTGATGGGGTGAAGGTCATCGAAACACCACCAACCAGCAAGAGCACCAAAACTTCGAAAGGAACGAGCATGGCGGCGCAAGACGAACGGCAAGTAGCCCTCGGAAACGCATTGGCGCAGATCGAGCGTCAATTCGGCAAGGGGTCGATTATGCGGATGGGCGATTTTCAGGAGCGCCTCTCCTTCGAGGTGATTCGGAGCGGTTCGATCGCGCTCGACTTGGCACTAGGCGTCGGCGGCTTCCCGCGCGGACGCATCGTCGAGATCTATGGGCCGGAATCGAGCGGTAAGACGACGCTCGCGCTGCATGCGATTGCCGAAGCGCAAAAGAGCGGCGGCACGGCGGCGTTCATCGACGTCGAACACGCGCTCGATCCCAACTACGCCGCAGCGCTCGGCATCGATCTCGATAACCTCCTGGTTTCGCAGCCCGATACCGGCGAACAAGCGCTCGAAATCGCCGAGATGCTCACGCGCAGCAACGCCGTCGACGTCATCGTCGTCGATTCGGTCGCCGCCCTCGTTACCAAAGCCGAACTCGAAGGAGACATGGGCGATGCCCACGTCGGCCTGCAGGCTCGCTTGATGTCGCAAGCGCTACGAAAGCTCACTTCCGCGATCTCGCGCAGCAAAGCGGTGATGATCTTCATCAACCAGCTTCGCGAAAAGGTCGGCGTGATGTTCGGCAGCCCCGAAACGACGTCGGGTGGCCGCGCGCTCAAATTCTACGCATCGATTCGGCTCGACGTGCGTAAGCTCGAACAGATCAAGGTCGGCCAGGATGTCGTCGGCACGCGCACCCGCGTCAAAGTGGTGAAAAATAAAGTTGCGCCGCCATTCCGACAGGCGGAGTTCGACATCACGTACGGCCGCGGTATTTCGAAGATGGGCTCGATTCTCGATGTCGCGCTCGAGCAGAACATCGTCGGCAAGAGCGGGTCGTGGTACACGTACGGCGACAACCGCATCGGTCAGGGTCGCGAAAATGCGAAAGCGTTTTTGGAAGAGCACAGCGATATGGCGGCCGAGATCGAGACGAAAATTCGCGAAGCGTTGGCCGGAACGGTTTCGAAAAACGGTTCGGCAAACGCGGTTACCGTCAGCGAAGAGTAAGCGATGGCGAGGAGCCCGTATGCGGCGGCGCTCGGTTTGCTCGCGCGGCAACGGCTCACCGAAGCGCAACTCTGGCAGCGGCTCGAACGCCGCGGATACGAGGACGACGCCATTCGTGGCGTCGTCGATCGTTGCCGGGCGGAGGGATTTCTCGACGACCGGCTTTTCGCGCAACTCTACGTCGAGGGTAAACGCAGGGCCATCGGAGATGCCCGCCTCGTCGGCGAACTCGTGCGTAAGGGCATCGATCGCGATGCCGCGCGCACGGCCGTCGAGGCGCTAGAGGCATCGCAGGCAGATCGTTGCGGCGCGGCATTGGGTAGTCTTCTGCGAAAAAAAAACAACATGAGCTATCCATCAGCGGCTCGCGGTCTCGAACGCTTAGGCTTCCCCGCGTCGATCATCTATCGCGTGCTGCGCGAACATGCGGCTACGCATGGTCCGCTTGCCGGAATCGATCTTAGCGAGTCGTAGCACGCGGCTCGTCGCTCTCGGTCGCGACCTGGCCGTAGTTGATCATCGACACCAAGAGCACCCCGCCGATGGAGTTGCCGATAAACACGGGCAGAAGAAAGCCGACGAGGTACGCGGGCCACGATGCGGCGCCGCTGACGACGGCGTAAAGCCCCTCGACCGAACCGGCGACGACGTGGCTCAAGCCGGCCGCGCCGACGATGTACGTGACGATGATGATGACCGAGACGCGCGAGTTTTCTGCTGCAGGCAGAAGCCATACCATCAGCGCGATGAGCCAACCGGCAAAGATGCCCTTGAGCAGCACGATGTTAAAACCGTGCGAAAGCGTTTCCCGGCCGATCGACAGAAACGCCGCCTTTACCGTCGGGGAAAAGGCGCCGGTATGTGCGAGGGCCACCGCGACGATGAGCGCTCCGACCAGGTTGGTCACCAGCACGATAGCCCAGAGGCGAGCGACCTTGCCGAACGTGCGCGCATCGGTGTGGTCCAAAAAGGGGAGAACGGCGGTAACGGTATTTTCGGTGAAGAGCTGCTGACGCCCGAGCACAACGATCAAAAATCCGAGCGTGTAGCCAAAGTTTTCGACCAACGCTCTCCACGGCGTATCGGGGAGCGACGCGCGGATCACGCCGGTGGCGATCAGCGAGAATCCCATCGATAGGCCGGCGGCTAGGCCCGAGAACGCGAGCGCGGCCATCGGCCGTTCGAGCTCCTGCTCGCCCTCGCGTCGCACGGTTTCAAAGACGACGGCCGCGCGCAGGCCGACCCGGCGCTTGGATTCCTTGCGCTCGGAATCCGAGAGCTGGACGGTCTCCCCGTCGCGCTCCGAAGCCGGCTTCACGATCATATGCTCGTCCATGCGCGGTGACATACCCATTTCGCCGGCCGAGCAATCGCGTCCATGGATCGAAAAGAACGGGCACCGATAGGCACATGCCGTTCCCAAGCATTCTGGTCGCCGAGGACGAATCGGCGATCCGCGATCTTTTGGCGCACCACCTCGAACGCGAGGCCTTCCACGTGATTCCCGTTTCGGATGGGTTGGCCGCGATTCGCGTTGGCCGTAGCGGCGTCGACGCGCTGATTCTGGATGTCGGGTTGCCGGGCGTGGATGGTTTCGAAGTGGCGCGCGTGTTGCGCCGCGAGCGGCATGAGATGCCGATCCTGATGCTCACCGCCCGCACCGACGAGGTCGATCGCGTCGTCGGCTTCGAACTGGGCGCCGACGACTACGTCTGCAAGCCGTTCTCGCCGCGCGAGGTGGTCGCTCGCGTCAAAGCGCTGTTGCGCCGAACGGGAAAGGGCCAGACGCTAGCGCCCAGCGTGTTGCGTTTCGGCCGGCTCGAAATCGACGAGTCCGCTCGTGAAGCGCGCGTCGACGGTGAGGATCTCAAACTCAAACCGCGCGAATTTGCGCTACTGCTGGAACTGGCGGGAAATCCCGGCATAGCGCTGACGCGCGAACGCCTGCTGCAGAGAGTGTGGGGCTTCGACTTCGAAGGCGACGAACGCACCGTCGACGTGCACGTTCGGCGGCTGCGCGCGCGTCTTGCGGAGCGGGCGGAACTGCGGAAGCTGGTGCAGACGGTCCATGGCTTCGGATACAAATTCCAGCGCGGGTAACTTCTTGCATGGGCCGCCATTCGTACAGGCCATCGAAAGGCGCGCGGCGCTCGGAGATGCGGTCCCCGTGCTGGTCCTTCGGGTTCCGGCTTTCGCGCAGCGAGCTTGGCGAGACGGAAAGGCCTCGGCGCGTCGCTTGGAGCGCCGTACCGCTCGTGCGTTTCTGACCGCGGCGCGCTCGATTCTGCGCGACGGCGACGCGGTCAGCCACGGCGATGGGTGCGACTGGTTTGCGATCGCGATGTTGGAGCCGTCCCGGGAGGCAGCCCCACGCGCCACGATCGACGCGCGAGCTGCCCTGGAGCGGATCGCGCAGGCCGTGGTCGCATCGTGTAATGTCGAGGTGCAGACGGGATGGTGTCACGTGGACGCAGGAAGCCACGGCGCGCGCGATATCGACGCGATCGTGGAACGTGCGCTCGAGCGCGGCGAACGCGAACGCGAGCGCTATGAATTCTTCGCGACCGTCGGCCACGAGCTGCGCACGCCGCTGACGTCGATCCGCGGATACCTCGAGACGTTGCTGGAGCACAACGTCGATCCCAATACCGCGCGCCGCTTCTTGCACGTGGCGCGGCGCGAGGCGCTGCGACTAGCTCGTTTGGTGGACGGGATGTTGGAGTTTTCGCTACTCGATCTCTCCGCGGCGGCATCGCTCTGCGCTACGACCGGCGTCTCGGAGCAGATTGAAGCTGCTTGCGCGGCGTTGGAACCCGTTGCCGCGCAACGCGGCATCCTGCTACGGAGCATTCCGGCCGGATCGCTGCGCGGCCGGATTCGCGACGACGCGCTCATGCACGTGCTGGTCAACCTGATCGAGAACGCGATTAAATACGGCCGGCCGGCGGGACGCGTCGAAGTCTCGGCGCGACTGCGCGAAGGATGCGTTGAAGTGGTCGTGGATGACGACGGCCCGGGCGTGACCCTGTCGGAACGTTCGCGCATTTTCGGCATCCGCGAGCGCGGTAATCGCCGCGACGAGCGCGGCAATGGCATCGGCCTCGCGATCGTCAAGACCATCGCCGAGCGATCCGGCGGCGACGTGACCGTGGGCACCTCGGCCCTGGGCGGCTCCCAGTTTGTATTCAGGGTTCCCGCTGCGAGCGTTGCCGGGGCGGAATTGCGAGCGCTTCCGTCGTAGGAGTATGCCCGTGACTATTCGTCTCGGGCAAGGCGCAATCGGCGAGGAACTTTTCAGCGAGCGGGTGATCGCATTGCGCGTGCAGCAGCTCGGCGAGCAGCTCTCGAGCGAGTATGAGGGCCGGCTTCCGCTCTTCATCGGCATCCTGAATGCGGCCGCGCCGTTTCTTGCCGATCTCACGCGCGCCGTCACGATTCCCTGCGAGTACGACTGGATTGCCGTCAGCAAGGCGAGCGGCTCGGACGGGTTGCGAATCGAGAAGGATACCGTTGCGGCGATTGAAGGCCGGCACGTCGTGTTGATCGACGACGTCGTCGATACGGGCGTTACCCTGCGCTACGTGGTAGGCACCTTGCGCGCCCGGCTCCCGGCCTCGCTGGCCGTGTGCACCCTACTGGATAGACCCGGCCGCAGAGTTGCCGATATTGAAATCATGTACCGCGCTTTCGATGTGACTGATACCTATGTCGTTGGATACGGCCTCGACGATCGCGGCCGTTATCGCGAGCTTCCGGCGCTGCACGCCCGCGGTTCGCGTCGTTGAGTCGCTACGCGCGCATTCTCGCGCTTCTCGTCGCCTTTGCATTGGGGCTCTCTCCGTTGTCGGCCGGCGCGCTGGAGATTCGATCGATCGAGCAAGCAGCCGCTGACTACCACAGCACGAACGCGCATTTGGAAGACATGTTTCGGGCCGCGTTGCTCGATACGGGCAAGCTCGCGCAGTACGCGCCGGACGGTACCGCATATATCAAGACCGGCGACATTCCGGCCGAGTGGCTGCGGGATGCCAGCGCGCAGGCGCGCCCGTATCTCTTTTTCGCCAAAGACGATCCGGACGTGCGCAAGTTGCTGCGCGCGATCATTCAGCGCATGGCCAAATATCTCCAGGTCGATCCGTATGCGAACGCCTTTACGTTAGACTATCGCGTGTGGGAGCAAAAGTTCGAGCTCGATTCCCTCGCCTATCCGGTGACCCTCGCGTGGAGCTATTGGAAGACCACCGGCGATACCTCGGTCTTCGACGACGACTACGCGAAGGCGCTCGATAGCATTCTGGCGACGATGCAGCGCGAACAGGACCATCCCCGCGATTCGCACTACACGGAGAAAGAACTCGCCGACGGCGGCAAGGGGCGTCCGGTCGGATATACGGGCATGATTTGGACCGGCTTTCGCCCGTCCGACGATGCCTGTTACTATAATTTCTTGATCCCTTCGGAGATGTTCGCGGTCGTCGCGTTGGGCGACATGGCGGACATCGAGCGCAACGTCTACCACAATGTGGTAAAGGCCGATGAGGCGACGGCCCTCCGCGATGAGGTGCAGCGCGGCATCCAAACCTACGGGCTGGTGCTGGTTCCGAAATACGGTTACATCTATGCGTACGAAGTCGACGGCCTCGGGCACGCGATTCTAACCGACGACGCGAACATTCCTTCGCTGCTCTCCGCCCCGTACATCGGCTACACACAGCCCGGCGACCGGTTTTACGAGAATACGCGGAAATTTCTACTCTCGTCCGACAACCCGTCATTCTATCAAGGGCAGATGGCGCGCGGAATCGGCAGCTATCACACGCCGGATCATTGGGTGTGGCCGCTCGCGCTAATCATGCAGGGGATGACCACGACCAATCCTACCGAAAAGCAGGACGTGTTGGCGCAATTGCTCGCGAGCGATCCGGGCGACCATCTGCTGCACGAGTCGTTCGATCCAAACGACCCCAAGCGATACACGCGCCAGGATTTCGGATGGCCGAACGCACTGTTTTCGGAGTTTGTGATGACGCAGTTTCAAGGGTTGAGCGAGATCCCGATGGGCGATACGAGCGATCTGGAGTTTCGCTCGGAATGAACAAAGCTGATATCATCGTCGGCATCCAATGGGGCGACGAAGGCAAGGGCCGTATCGTCGATCTCTTCGCGAACGATTACGATGTCGTGGCGCGCTTCGGAGGCGGCGATAATGCCGGCCACCAGATCAACGTCGGCACGACCGACGTAGCCCTGCGCATCGTTCCGTCCGGCGTGCTCAATCCGAGCGTCGAGCTCTTCATTGGGGGCGGAACGGTTGTGAGTTTGGCCGGCCTGACCGACGAGCTCGCGCGCCTAGCGGCGATCGGCGTCGATACGTCGCGCATCCGCATCTCCGACCGGGCCCACGTCGTGCTCCCGTATCACGCCGCCGCCGACCGCGCCAGCGAGCGCGCCCGGGGGGCCGCGGCAATCGGCACGACCGGTCGCGGGATCGGGCCCGCCTACATCGACAAAGTCGCGCGCTCGGGCATCACGTTCGGCGATCTCTCGCGACCCGAGCTACTAGCGGATAAGCTTCGCGCGAATCTGGCGAACCGGGTCAACACCGTGGACGAAGTCTTGCCTAGCGAAGGCGATTTGATCGCGCAGACCTTGGAGGCTGCCGATCGCTTACTTCCCCACGTCGTGGACGGCGTGGCGTATCTTCACGACCGGCTGGAGGCCGGAAAGCGTATCTTGATCGAGGGTGCTCAGGGGACGTTGCTGGATGTCGGATACGGAACCTACCCGTACGTCACTAGCTCGCACACGATCGCAGGCGGTGCGTGCACCGGTCTAGGGATTGGGCCCACCGCAATCGGACGCGTGATCGGCGTGGTCAAAGCGTATTGCACCCGCGTCGGGGCGGGGCCGTTCCCGTCGGAACTGCATGATGATCGCGGCGAACGCCTGCGGCGCCAGGGCGGCGAGTTCGGGACGGTGACCGGCCGGCCGCGTCGCTGCGGCTGGTTTGATGCCGTCGCCGCGCGCTACGCCGTACGCCTCAACGGCCTCTCGTCGATTGCCATTACAAAACTTGACGTTCTCTCGGGCTTCGAGCGGATCGGTATCGTGACCGGGTATCGGCTGCGCGGAGAGGCCGTTGATTTCGGCTCGGCGGGTGCGCCGGAACTGGAGTTGGATATTGAAGAACACGAGGGCTGGAGCGAGGCGATCGACCAGGTGCGCGATATTTCCGCCCTGCCGCCGGCGGCCGCGCGCTACGTCGCGCGCATCCAAGCGCTGCTCGGCGTCCCGGTCGAACTCGTCTCCGTCGGCCGCGAGCGGTCGCAATTAGCGCGATGACGGTAAAAGTGCGTGCGGGGGCGACCGATACTCTTCATAAGAGTCCGGCTGACATTTTGAATGTCTGCCGGCACGAGCGTCGTTGGGCATGGATGCCCGGCGCTACGGGCCACGGTCGGCTGGAGAGTTAGGTAAGAGACGCGTGGATCGCCTCGCATCGATCTGGTCCGATATGGCTGGACGGTTTCAAATACTCTGGGAAGGCCAAAATCGGCAGACCCGGATGTTGGCCGTCACCGGCACCGCCATCATTTTGGCGGCCATCCTTGGGTTGGGATACCTCTACTTCGGCCGCGGTCCTTCGTACGAGACGCTGTTCTCGAATCTTGGTTCCGCGGACGCAAATACCGTCGTCACGCGCCTGAAGAGCGATAAGATTCCGTACCGCCTCTCGACCGACGGCAAGACGGTCTACGTCCCCGCCGAGGACGTGAGCGGAGAGCGCGTCGCGATCGCCGGGTCCGGGCTCATCAAAGGCGGCGGAACCGGATACGAGTTGTTCGACAAGACCAACTTCGGCATGACGCAATTCGAGGAGAAGCTCGACAAGACGCGCGCGATCGAGGGCGAGCTCGAACGAACCATCGACGGGTTGGACCCGGTCGAAACCTCGCGCGTCGCCATCGCGACGCCGGACCAGTCGCTCTACACCTCCACCCAAGAGCCCACTACCGCCTCGATCGCGATCAAGACCAAACCGGGCCAAAGTCTCTTGCCCTCGCAAGTGCGCGGCATAACGATGCTTGTCGCCAACGCGGTCGAGGGGCTCAAGCCAGACAACGTCACGATTGTGAACCAGGACGGCCAAGTGCTTCTGCCCGGCGTCGGCGCGGTCGGCGGCGACGGTACGTCGGCACCGGACGCTCTGAAGTTGACGCAGGAACAGTTGCTGGCCAAGCAGCGATACGAATCCGATCTTCAGCAGAGCATTCAATCGATGCTCGATACCACGCTCGGCAAAAACCGTGCCGTCGCGCGCGTATCGACGAAGATGGATTTCGATGCGACCCAGTCGGATAGCAAGGTCTACTCGCCGCAAGGCACGGTCCTCTCGGCGCAGTCGGAACGCGAGTCCTATAACGGTACGCAACCCGCCGCGCAAGCGGCCATCGGCGTCCCCGGTACGACGAGCAACATCGGCACGTATCAAGCGCCGCAAACGACGCAGACGCAGGGCCGTTACAACAAATCGAAATCGACGACCAATTACGACATATCCGTCCAAAACATCAAACACATCAATGCGCCCGGCAAAGTATTGCAGACCAGCGTTGCGGTGATCGTCGATTCGTCCCCGGTAACCACCAACGTTCCGAACGGCACCGCCGCCGCACGTAACGCGCAACCTTACCAGCTCAGCCCGGCGAACGTGCAGCAGATTCGCAACACGGTCATCGCCGCGGCGGGCTTGAACCTCGCCCAGGGCGACCAAGTCTCGGTTGAAGCGATTCCGTTCAATCCGTCGGTCGAGACGCAACAACAGCCGAGCGCGGTCACGACGACCGTTCTTGGCATTCCGCTCTGGGCACTCATCTCGCTGGGCGGTATCGCACTCCTTGCCGCACTCGGACTGCTCGCAGCCCGCTCGCGCCGCTCGCGCTTCAGTCCAGCTACCGATCTTCCGTCTTTCGATTCTTCGCTGGCGGACGAACTGCCGCCGTTCGAAGAACATCCAATCCTCGAGGGCGTGGCGGGCATCGCCGCGCCGATCCGATCGGCCGCCGATCTCACCAGGGAGCAGATGATCGAATACGTCACGACCGTGGCACAAGAGAACCCGGACAGCATCGCCAAGCTCGTCAAGCTCTGGCTAGCGGAATAAGCGATGGAATCGCCGATCGTCAATCTGTCGGGTTCCGGATTTGCCGAAACCGCATTCGCGGCGTCGCCCTTCAGCGACGCACCGCAGATCGAAATCTCCGGTCCCGAGAAGGCCGCAATCCTGTTGATCACGCTGGGGCTCGAACTCTCGGCAACGATCTTTAAGTTCTTACGGCAGGACGAAGTCGAGCGCATCGTTCTCGAAATCGCCAAGATCACGACCGTCTCGATCGAACGGCGCGACGCCGTCGTTCAAGAAGCCTATCAGCGTGCGATTGCCCTAAAGTACATCAACGAAGGCGGCATCGAATACGCGAAGGAGATTCTCGAGCGGAGCTTCGGTTCGGGCCAAGCCGACGATATGACCAGCCGCCTGTTCGCGGCGCTCAAACACGGCAATCCCCTAGAGCTGATCAAAAACACCGAACCCGCACAGCTGCTGCAATTCATCCAAGACGAACATCCGCAGACGATCGCGCTGATATTGGTGTACATGCAGGCCGAACAGGCCGGCGCGGTACTCTCGGCGCTCCCGCCCGAACTCCAAGCGGAGGTTGCGATGCGCATTGCGATCTTGCAGAAAACCGCACCGGAAGTTCTGGAGCAACTCGACGAGCTGCTCGGACGCCGTCTGCTCGTTCAGGGCGCGGATTTTGCGAAGGCCGGCGGCGTGCAGTCGCTTGCGAACGTGATGAACTTCGTCGACCGCGAGACCGAGAAAAACATCTTAGACGGATTGGCAAAGCGCGACCCGGAACTCGCTCAAGAAGTCAAGAACCTGCTCTTCGTCTTCGAGGACATCGTCAATCTCGACGATCGCTCGATCCAGCGTATCCTCAAAGAGGTGGACGGCAAAGATCTGGCTCTCGCGCTCAAAGTTGCGAACGACGAACTGCTCGGCCGCGTCTACAAAAATATGTCATCGCGCGCCGCAAGCATGCTCAAAGAAGAGATCGAGCTGCTGGGACCGACACGGATGCGTGAGGTCGGCAAGGCGCAGCAGCAGATCGTGGACGTGATTCGTACGCTCGAAGAGAACGGGCAGATCGTTATCGCGCGTGGCGCTAAAGACGAACGACTGGTTTAATGGGTAAAGTCGTTCGCGAAGCGCGCTTTATCGACGGTTCGTACGTCGTCCCGATCCCGCATTTCGATCGTGCCGCCGAGCCCGAGCGGCAGGGAGAACTCGACGCCCGCTTCGCGGCGCCGTTCCGTGGCGATGCGGACGTGCTCGAGCAGCCGGTTCCCGAACCGATCGTTGAAGAAACGCCGGTACCGCAGATCGATTGGGACGCGGTTGCCGCCGAAGCGGACGCATTGATCGATCGGGCCGCGGAGGATGCGCGGACGCTGCTTGCGGACGCAGCCGAACGCGGACGCGCGCTCATCGCGCGAGCCGACGAGCGCGTCCTCGAGATCGAGAGCCAGGCCAAGGCGAGCGCTCGCGAACAGGGATTCGCCGAGGGTCGCCAGCAGATCGAAGCCGAGACGGCCTCACTGATCGCGACGTTGCGCGAGCTCGTTGACTCGGCGCGTAACGAACGCCACACGGTTATCGAGGGCGCGGAGCCGGAGCTGGTACGTCTGGCGATGGCGATCGCCGAAAGCGTCGTGCATCAACACATCGCGTTGGATCCTAGCGTCGTGGTCGAAAACGTCCGCAATGCGCTCACGCGCTTAGTGTCGCGCGAGGTCGTAACGCTCCGCGTCAATCCGATAGATCTCGACATGATCCGCCAGCATCGCGATGCGATCGTGGCGTCGCACGACGTCGAGCACTTGCGGATCGTCGAGGATCAGCGCGTGGATCGCGGCGGCGTCGTCCTCGAGACCGAGGCCGGCACGATCGATGCCAAGATTTCCACGCAGTTGCGCGAAGCGCGCAAGGCGCTGCAGAACGATGAGGCCATCGAACTCGGCCAATCCGGCACGGAGCTGCTCCGTCCGCCGGCCCAGGCGAGCTAGGCGGCCGCCGTGTCGATGACGTTTAACGCCGACCGCTATATCGCCAACTTACGCAACGCGGATCTCGTTTCGCAGTACGGCAAAGTTCGCCAGGTCATCGGTGTGGTGATCGAGAGCCACGGTCCGAATATGGCGATCGGCGAAACGTGCTCGATTTCGTACAAGCGTACCGCCGAGCCGGTGCTTGCCGAAGTCGTCGGATTTCGCGACAGCAAGGTCTTGATTATGCCGCTTGGCGAGCTCAAGGGCATCGGCGCCGGCAGCGACGTGATCGCGCATGGAAAGCCGCTCGAAATCGGAGTCACCGATCGGCTGCTGGGCCGCGTGCTCGACGGCCTGGGCCGCCCGATGGACGGTAAGGGATCGATCGTGGCCGATCATCGCGCCGAAGTGAACTCGGCGCCGCCCGGGGCGCTCACGCGCCAACGGGTAACCGAGCCGCTGGCGCTGGGTATCCGGGCGATCGACGGAATGTTGACCTGCGGTAAGGGGCAGCGCGTCGGCGTGTTCGCCGGTTCCGGCGTCGGCAAATCGACGATTTTGGGGATGATCGCGCGTAACACGTCGGCCGACGTCAACGTGATCGCCTTGGTCGGCGAGCGCGGTAAAGAAGTACGCGACTTCATCGAGCGCGATCTCGGCGAAGAGGGCCTGCGCCGCAGCGTCGTCGTCGTCTCCACCAGCGATCAGCCGGCTCTGGTCCGCATCAAGGCCGCATCCGTGGCAATGACGATCGCCGAGTACTTTCGCGACCAAGGGTTGGACGTGATGTTCATGATGGACTCGGTCACGCGGTTTGCCATGGCCCAGCGCGAGGTGGGCCTAGCGATCGGCGAGCCGACGACGACTCGCGGCTACACGCCATCGGTCT
This sequence comes from Candidatus Dormiibacterota bacterium, assembly GCA_035532835.1. Classification (NCBI taxonomy): domain Bacteria; kingdom Bacillati; phylum Candidatus Dormiibacterota; species Candidatus Dormiibacterota bacterium. The sequence goes on along the minus strand of DATKQG010000035.1, from coordinate 32,306 downwards.
TCGCCATGCTCCCAAAACTGCTCGAGCGAGCCGGGACGTCCCAACGCGGGACGATTACGGGACTCTTCTCGGTTTTGGTGGACGGAGACGACATGAACGAGCCGGTTGCCGATGCGGTGCGCTCGATTCTCGACGGGCACATCGTGCTTTCGCGCCAACTCGCCTCGGCGAATCATTATCCCGCCATCGACGTCCTGCAGAGCGTCAGCCGCGTGATGCCCGACGTCGTCGATGAAAACCACTACTCGGCGGCATCGGCGATTCGCGACGTGCTTGCGACCTATCGCGATGCCGAAGATCTCATCAACATCGGCGCCTACGTGCAGGGCAGCAATCCCCGCGTCGATCTAGCGCTCTCGAAAATCGAATCGATCCGACACTTTCTGCGGCAAGGCATCTACGAAACGACCGGGTACGAACAGGCGGTGCAGTCGCTCATGAGCGTCGCATAATGGCACGCCGCTTCCGCTTTACGCTGCAACCGCTCCTCGAGCACCGCGGCCGCATCGAAAACCAAAAGCAGCAAGCCGTGGCGCTGCGTCAGATCGCGCACGATGAAGCCCAGCGCGATCTCGACCGGCTCGACCGCGAGTTTCGCGATAGTTCGGCGCGCTTGCGCACCGAGCATAAACGCTACGACCTCGAGCAGTTACGGCTCCATTACGCGCACGTGCAATTTCTCGATCGAGCCATCGTGGCGCAGATCCGCGTGGTCGCCGAGCGTAGGATCGAGCTCGACCGCTCGCGCCAGGAACTCTTGGCATCGAGCAAAGAACGCAAGATCGTGGAGAAGCTCAAAGAGCGTCGCCGCGAAGCATTTACGAACGAAGAGTTGCGCATCGAGCAGAACGAACTCGACGACGGAAACGCTCGCCGGTTCGGCCGGAGCATGCAACAGATGGGAGGAGCATCGTGATCGTAACGCGCCAACGGCGTAAGACCTTTCCGTGGAGTCGCGTGCTGTTGCCGCTGATCGCCATCGCACTGGTCGCATTCGCCTTCGTCTGGCAGCCGTCGCGAAACGAGATCGTCAACGGTCCGCTTGCCCCGGTTTGGCGCGCGAGCGCTCCGATGGCCGACACGATCGCCGGACCATTCCATTTCGCCGCGCAAAATCAAGCGATGACCGATTTGAAGCACCAGATCCTCCAATTGCAACATCAGGTTACCGCCGCGCAAAATGCTTCGAAGTCCAAAGACCGGCAAATTTCGAGACTTCAGGCGCAGATAACGCAATTCGAATCGCAAGCTGCGAATGCGAAAGCCGCCAAGCCTTCCGCGTCGTCCGGCTCGCCGATCGCGGCCGGGTCGGCCGCCGCCGGAACCGGCACGAGCGCGCAAGCCGGCCCCACGACCGGCGATCTTTCGGCCGGGGCTACCCCGGATATGCGGCGCACCGCCCAGTATTGGGCGAACATGGAACCTCAGAACGCCGCGAAAGTCGTGCAAAAATTGCCCTCTGCGTACGTCGCGCGCGTGATGTCGCTCATGTCACCGGATGCCGCGGGCGCGATTCTGGATGCGTTGCCGGCAGCGGTCGCCGCGCGGCTGACGCAGGAACACCCCGAGCTGCGACGGTAAGAAGCGCGCATGATCGTCCGCCTCGCAGCATGGTATCGTTGGCATTGGCTCCTGGGAGTCCAGCGGTAGCGGCATGCGTTCGTTCGGAGAAATATCCGTAGAAGGCCGCCCGCAACCGGGCGGCCTTCTCGTATCCCGGGCCCGCACCATCGGGTCCGACGTCCTCACGCCGATCGGCGCCTATCGCGCGCTGGCAACGCCGGGCAACGCGTGTTTGCTCGAAAGCGTCGAGCACGGCGGCCGCATCTCGCGCTACTCGTTCATCGGCCTGGATTACCTGCACAGCGAATCGTTCGAGGCCACCCCCGACATGTACGAGCGCATTCGCGCGATGGTGCGTGGCTATCGGATCGCAGGCGATCGCCCGGAACTCGGCGGTGCACTGCTCGCATTTGCCTACGACGCCGCTCGGCCGTCCGCGCGGATGAACCCCGGGCACGCCGCCGAGCCGCCCATGCCCGCCGCCTATGTGACGATTCCGTCGAGCTGGCTCATCTTCGACCACTTCACGCACACGTTAACGATCTGGGCCTGCGGGGAGGACGAGCGATCCGTCGACGCACGTATCGATGCGTATATCGAGCGTCTGCTGGCCGCGCGACCGGTCCTTGCCGCGCCCGTACGAGCGATCGGCCCCGTGTGGTCGTCGCTCGATCGCGATGCCTACCTGAGTCGCGTCGCGCGGATCAAACAGCACATCTACGACGGCGACGTCTATCAACTCCAAATCGGCATCCGCTTCGGCGTCGATCTAGAGGGCGACGCGTTCGATCTCTACCGCGCGCTGCGGCGAAGAAATCCCTCTCCCTACATGTTCTACGTGGACGCGCCGTTCGGGCAATTGCTTGGCGCCTCGCCGGAGTTCTTGGTGCGTCTTGAAGGGCGCCGCGCGCGCATTCGCCCGCTCGCCGGCACCCGCTCGCGCGGCGCGAATGAAGCAGAAGACGAACGGATCGCCGGCGAGTTGCTGCAGAACGAAAAGGAACGCGCCGAGCACGTGATGCTGGTCGATCTCGGTCGCAACGATTTGGGCGCGGTTTGCGAATACGGCAGCGTCGCCGTGGACGAACTCTTGCAAATCGAGCGCTATAGCCACGTGATGCACATCGTTTCCGACGTGGTGGGAACGCTACGCGACGGCCGCGACGGCCTCGATCTCTTCCGAGCCGGCTTCCCCGCGGGGACGGTCACAGGAACGCCCAAAGTGCGCGCGATGCAACTCATCGACGAATTCGAACCGGTCTCGCGTGGTTTCTACGCGGGAAGCATCGGCCGCTGGTCCTTCGGCGGAGACTTCGATTCATGCATCACGCTGCGCAGCTTGCACGCGCACGATAGACGCGTGTATTGGCAAGCCTCCGCGGGCATCGTCGCCGATAGCGACCCGCAATCGGAGTACGAAGAAGTGCTACAGAAGACGCGCATCGCGCGCGAGGTATTGGGATTGTGACCCATTGTACCTGTTGGCCGCATGCCCTACGTTCGTTGGGGGACGTGCGATTTTTGCGCAATCGACAGGATGTCGACTTCCTTTGGCCGTTGCGCAAAAACGTACGAGTAGGAAGCGCGCAGGATGCGCGCTGACGAACGGTCCCCCAACGGACGTAGGGCATGCGGCCAACAGGTAGCCGCACGCTCGGGAATGGGAGGTGAATGTGCGCGTTCTGTTCGTTGATAATTACGATTCGTTTGCGTACAACGTCGTGCATTTGTTTGCGGCGGCGGGTTGTGCGCCGGACGTGGTGCTGAACGACGATTCGGTGCTTGAAGCCGCGTTGCTCGATCGCTACGATGCGCTGGCGATCGGCCCGGGGCCCGGTAATCCGTCGCAGAAGCCGCAGATGATGGCGCTGCTGCGAGCGGCGATCGCGCGTTCGATGCCGACGTTCGGCGTCTGCCTGGGATTGCAGGCGATCGGGGAAGCGCTGGGCGCAACCGTAACGCACGCGCCCAGCCAAATGCATGGGAAGACCTCCGCCATTTCGCACGACGCTTCGGGCGTCTTTAGCGGCCTGCCCTCGCCGTTTACGGCGACGCGCTATCATTCGCTCGCATTGGACCCGGCCACGATCCCTTCGGCGTTGCTGGTTACGGCCCGCAGCGAAGACGGCGTGATTCAGGGGATCGCCCATCGCGCGTTGCCGGTGCACGCGGTGCAATTCCACCCGGAGTCGGTGCTGAGCGAGCACGGCGAAGCGTTGATTCGCAATTTTTTGCGGCTCGCGCGATTGACGGCTACGGCGGCACCGTGATAGACTTCGCGTTAATGACAACCACGCAGACCGCTCGTTGGTGGTGGCACCTGACCGCAGAAATTGCCGGTGAGGCGCGCGTGCTATTGTCGTGGAGCGAATGAACTAGAAGCTGGTTCACCATCGTTGACGAGGCCGCCCCAACCGGGGCGGCCTCGTTTTTTATGCGTCGAGTTAGGAGTAGTGTTCCGTGTATCAATTGGCGAGCAGGGGAGAGCGTGAAGGGTCGATCGTCGACGTGGACGGGGTGCGTTTCGGTGAGGGCTTCGTCGTTATCGCCGGCCCGTGCGCCGTCGAGGACGAGTTCCAGATGGAGGCGGTCACGCGCGGCGTTGCGTCCTGCGGCGCCCACATGCTTCGCGGCGGCGCTTTCAAGCCGCGGACGTCGCCGTACTCATTCCAAGGCTTGGGTGAAGCCGGGGTCGAGCTGATCGCGCGCGTCGCCGAAAAGCATCGGATGCCGACGGTCGTGGAAGCGATGGCCGAATCGCAACTCGGCCTGCTTTCCTCGCACGTATCGATGATTCAGATCGGTGCGCGGAACATGCAGAACTACTCGTTGCTGCAGGCCGCCGCCCGAACCGGGAAGCCGATCCTGCTCAAGCGCGGCCCGGCCGCGACGTTGGACGAGGTCCTGTACGCCGCCGAGTACCTCTTGGTCGAGGGCAACGAGCGGGTGGTTTTATGCGAACGCGGCGTCCGCGGATTCGATCCGCAGACCCGCAACCTCTTCGATTTGGCTGGGGCGCTGCGGCTCAAGGAGCTAACGCACTTGCCCGTGATAGTCGACCCCAGCCATGCGACCGGACGGCGCAGCTTGATTGCGCCGCTGGTCGCAGCGTCCGCCGCGGCGGGTTTGGACGGTGCGATGGTGGAGGTCCATCCGGACCCGGCCCGCGCGCGGTCGGACGCAGAACAGGCACTCGACTTGGGTGCCTTCGCCGGACTGATGGCCCGGGTAGCGCCTGCCCCTAAGGTCGCCGCCTCGCCGAGCCGATGAAATTAGCGAGGGTCCATGCGTGGGCCTTCGTATCGAATTGGTGCGAAAGGAGGTGAATGGAATATGGCATCAATCAGTCCTTTTATCGGGATTTTACCGGTAGCGCATGGCGGCGCTCCGGGCTTCAAATCGCCGGTCACCTCCATGCAAAGCCCGACCGATCGGGGCACGACGGTTGCTACGGCACCGAACGCCTTCGCATCGATCTTTGCATCGCTCGGCCTACCCGGCTTAGCGCGCGGCGCGACGCCGCAACCGGTCGCATCGAAGAATGACCTCGCTGGAACTTCGAGCGGCGGTGCAACCTCGCAAGTGGTCTCACAGGTGACGGGTTTGCTGCAAAGTGGAGTCCCACTCTCGTCGATCATTGCCCGCCTCTCGTCGATCATCTCCGCAGCGTTGCATCGAGCATTGCCGCAAGGGATGGCTTCGGTATCGGGTCAGATCGATAGCTCGCTCTTGCAATCCCTCACGAACGCGCTCTCTCCACCCGCACATGCTCCACCTGGAACCGCCGCCGAACAAGCGGCGACCCTCGTAGCGCAGTTGCAGCAATGGCTGAGCGGAGTTGCGGGGGTAGCGCAGGGACAAGCAGGGCAGCAGAGCGACATCTCGGGATCAATCTTGGACACCACTTCGGTGAAAGAAACCCCGGCCCAGCACGACACACAGCGAACGTCAAACTTCGCGTTTGACGCCGCAAGCCTCGCGCAATCGCTCCTCGCAACGGTGACGGCATCGCTGTCTCCGCCTGTTTCGTCTTCTCCGCAGACCGCGCAAAACGCGGCGACGCTCGTACCCTCCGTACCGGCGCACGGCGCCGATACGGCGATATCATCCGTCGCTACGTCAACCCCGGCGCCGGCCAACGGGCAAACGGCTGCACCCGACCTTCTGGCGCGCATGATCGTGCGCGCTTCGAGCGTCGACGCGCAGTTGAATGCTCCGGCGATTGCGGCTGCAGCCTCGGAGGCCACTTCGCAGGCAACCGCCGCCGCTACGCGTGGCGACGGAACGCTCTCAACCCCGTCCATGCTCGCCGCCCGCTTTGCGGCGGCGTTAGCAACGACGGTGGGCGTGCCCGCGTCCGGATCGTCATCCGATGCGCAAACCTCCACGTGGACCGGTTCGGGCTTCGGCACGGGCCGCGACACTTCGCGTACCGCATCTGCCCGCTCCACGACGGATCAGCCGAGCCTTGCGCTCGGTGCGCTTCCGACCGTGGCGATGCAGACGCAAGCGCAACAAGCGGCGATGCCCGCAACGCCCGCGCTACCCGATCCAACGGCGATCGTGGAGCAGGTCGTCAAAGGCATGGCGATGCGCAGCCTCTCCAACGGGACCTCGGAGATTCGGCTGAGATTGTTCCCCGAAAATCTCGGGGAGGTCTCGATGAAGCTCACGATCGCGGGATCTTCGGTCAACGCCAGTATCGTAGCGCAGAACAGCACCGTGCAAAGCGCGCTGGTTAACGGCCACCAACAACTCGCGCGTTCCTTGAATGAAGCCGGCCTGACCCTCTCGGGTTTCTCGGTCGACGTTTCGGGGGGCGATGCCGGTAACGGCGGCAACAAAGACCGTGCCTCCGGCTTCGGCCGACACTACGTCATCCACGAACTACCGGGATCGCCCGAAGCGATCGCGGCAACCGGCCCGAGTTCGTCGCCCTCGATCGTCAACGGATCGACCCTCGAACTCTTCAACTATCTCGTCTAGGAGGACGATATGTCCCTAACCACTACGTCCGGAATCAACCAACTGATCAACGTGAATCAGCCGACGACAACGCCGCCGAGTTCTACGCTTGGTCCGAATGCGTTCCTGACGCTACTCACCACGGAGCTGCAGAATCAAGACCCGACGCAGCCCCAAGACCCCACCCAATCGGTGACGCAACTCGCACAATTTTCGCAGTTGCAATACCAGCAGCAGTTGAGCTCGTCGTTCCAATCGTTCCAGTCCAACTTCGGCGTGATGCAGGCTGCATCGCTCGTTGGTAAGACCGCAACGGTGAACACCGGGACCAACGCAACGACCGGCAATTCCTCGACCGCCACCGGTACGATTTCGTCGATCACCGTGCAGAACGGCACGCCCTACTTCACGATGACGAACTCGAGCGGCACCGCGTTGACCGATAACAACGGCAACCCGCTGCTGTTCTCGATCTCGGACATCGTCGGCATCGGTAGCTAAATCGTGGATTCGAACGACATCAATCGCGTTCAATCGTCCGCGATTATTCCCGGACCCGGGCCGCGCCCGGTCGGGCAACCGGTCCAGATCCCGCCAACGAGCTCGGAGAGCTTTCGCTCGGCGCTCGAGCGCGCGTCGTCCTCGTCTTCGACGAGCGAGCCGCTCAAGTTCTCGGCGCACGCCATCGCGCGCTTGCAATCGCGCAACATCAGCCTCTCGAACGACGACGTGGCCAAGATGAACGCGATGGCGGACAAAGCTGCGGCGAAAGGTGCGAAAAACTCGCTTTTCATCATGCGCGATACCGCGATGGTGGTAAGCATCAAGAATCGCACCGTCATTACCGCCGTCGATGCGGAATCGATGAAAGAGAACGTGTTCACCAATATCGACTCCGCGGCAATCATTTAACGCACTATCTGAGGCGGACCGCTTGCGGGGCCTCAGCCGTGTTACCGATCGAAAGAGGTAACGCGGATCCATGCTAGAGGTTAGATTCCATGGCATTCGATTCAATGTTCACCGGCATCACCGGCTTGAACGCATACCAGAGCTGGATCGATATGATCTCGAACAACATCGCGAATACGGCAACCACCGGCTTCAAAGGCCAGCGGATGACGTTCGCCGACATGTTCTATCAGCAATCCGGCTACCCGTCGGGGCCGACCGCGACCAGCGGCGGCATCAACCCGCAAGACCAGGGCTTGGGCGTCAAGGTCAACTCGATCGACACGCAGTTCGGTCAGGGCGGCCTCGAAACGACCGGCGTCAATACCGATCTCGCGATCAACGGCGACGGATTCTTCATCCTGCGCAACACCAACGGCACTTCGGCGCCGACCTACACCCGCGACGGCGCGTTCTCGCTCAACTCCAACGGGCTCTTGTACGATCCCGCCTCGGGTCTGGCCGTGCAAGGCTACATGACCGGCACGAACGGGCAGATCTCGCAGACCGGCAGCCCCGGCAACGTCACGATCCCGCTCGGCTTGCAAGAGCAGGCCACGGCGACGGGCTCGGGCACCAAGGTTGGACCCAGCTCGAACGACCAGGTCTTCGACATGGCGATGGGCGGGAATCTCGACCAGACGCAGTGGTCGCAGCAGTTCCTCTATAACGTCGGAGCGACCGTTACCAGCGGCACGCCGAAGTCGATCTCGACTACGGTTTACGATTCGCTCGGCAACGCGCACCAAGCCACGATCACTTACACCCCGGACGTTGCGGGCGCAACCCCGGCTAGCGTAGCTTCGGCCGGCGTCCCCAATACCACGGGCGCTCCGACGGTCAACCTAGCGGCTAGCCAAAACGACACCATTAAGATCGTCTCAAACGCAGCCGGAACGTCTGCACTCGTGAGCGATACGCTTGGGAATTCCCAGACCGTTGCCGCCGGCCAGACGGTCACCATGGGCGGCGCGACGTTTACGCTCGCTAGTCCCATGCCCGGAACCAACACGCAAACCGTCACCGTCACTGCGGCGACGAACGGCCTTCCCAGCTCGGTACAGGTAGAGAACGGAACGGCTGTGGTTCCGGCCACGCGCTGGCAGGTGAGCGTCAGCTTTGCCGACGGCACCCAGTTCTCGACCATCGCGACCCCCGGAACGGTCGGCGCGGGCGGCGCCGTCACGGCTCCGACGTACGGCACCGGCTCGTCGGGGACCATCGGGTACGCGTATTTCGACCAGAACGGGCAGTTCATCAACTCCTCGGCCATCGAGAGCGGCGTCCCCGGATACCAGCTCGATACCAACGCGACCGCGTATCTCCATACCGGAAACGGCGGCCTGCCGGCGATCGCTCAAGGCAACCAGATCAACGTGACCCAATGGGGACCCAGCGCCGGCAACAACTCCAATGCCCCGACCGCGGGCGGAGCGGCACCGACGCCCGGCCCGATCGGGCTCGACTACTCCGGCGATGCCAGCTTAGCGGGCGCCTACACGGCCAGCGTGGTTTCGCAGAACGGCTACCCGGCCGGCACCCTCGCGAACATCACGGTCGGCCAGGACGGTACCGTCACCGGCGCCTTCACCAACGGCCAGAACCGGGCACTGGCGCAAGTCGCGGTAGCCACCTTCCAAAATGAGGACGGCCTCTCGCGCATCGGCGGGAACCAGTTCTCGTCCACGTCGGCCTCCGGGCTCGCACAGGTCGGGACGGCCGGCGCGGGCCGATTCGGATCGATCGTTGCGGGGTCGCTCGAGCAATCGAACGTCTCCCTCTCGACCGAATTCACCAACCTGATTCTCGCGCAGCGCGCATTCGAAGCGAATACGCGTGGCATCACGACTGCCGACCAAAATCTGCAGACCGTGATCCATCTCCAGGCGAGCGAGAACTAGCGCTCCACCCACCGTCCCCACCACCATGCGGGGAAGCGGAGCGGGGGCTGTCGACGGATCGACGGCCCCCGTTTTCTATCCGGGCGTGGGCCTTTGGTCCCCACGCGCAGAAGCGAACCGCGTGATACAACTGATCCGCCTTAACGGGCAAGCCGTCATGGTAAACAGCGACCTCATCGAGTCGCTCGAGGAGACCCCCGATACCGTCGTGACGCTGACTTCCGGCAATAAACTGATCGTCCGCGACCGCATGGCGCAGGTCCAGCAGAAGATTATCGATTTCAAACGAAAGATTTACGGCCCCGCCGAGTAGGGGCCCGGCCGAGCGAAACTTGATGTTCGGGCCGTCGTGGCCGATACCACTTGTAGACAACCACCAGCGGAGATCGATCGTTGGACATCGCGACCATAGCCGGCTTGATACTCGGGTTCGGCGCCATCTTTGTTGCCGGATACGTCGGCGGAACAGATCCTCACATCATCTTTGGACGATGGGAAGCTTTGTTTTTGATCATCGGCGGAACCCTCGGCGCCACGTTAACCTCTTTTCCCATGCGGGTTTTCGTGCGCGGGTTCTTTGGCGGTTTCCGCACGGCGTTCATCGAGCCCAACTATCACGAGCGCGACGTCATCTCGACGCTTGTTTCCTTTGCAGAGAAAGCTCGGCGCGAGGGGCTGCTGGCGCTGGAAAACGAGGCGGCGGCGCTCGACGATGAGTTCATGCGCAAAGGCATTCAACTGGTCATCGACGGCCGCGATACGGAGATCATTCGCCGCGTGCTCGAGACCGAGGTGAGCAACACGCAAGAAGCCGGCGGCAAGGCCGAAGCGGTCTTCACGTGCTTGGGCGGCTACTCGCCCACGCTGGGTATCATCGGAACAGTGCTCGGCTTGATCGGCATGCTCAAGGGCCTCTCCGAGATGGGCAACAGCAGCAACGTGGCCGGAACCATCGGCGTGGCAACCGCGCAAGCGTTCGTCGCGACGTTCTTCGGCATCATGTTTGCCAATCTGCTATGGTTGCCGCTCGCGACCAAGATCAAAGAGCGCAACGGCGAGTTGTTGCTGGTCCGCGAGATCATGATCGAGGGAATTCTCGCGATCCAAGCCGGCGACAATCCGCGCTTGCTCGAAGAAAAACTCCTCGCATTCCTGGACCCCAAGGAGCGCGAGCCGGATGTAGAAGAGGGCGGAGCCGTTGCAGGGGAGGCCGGTTACTCGGCCTCGTCGGCATAGCGCACCCGATCGATGGCACAACCGGCAAAGACCGCCGCCCGCGCGGCCGAATCCAAGTTCCGCAATCGTCAGAAAGAGCAATCGCTCGAAACGGCCGGTATGATGCGCTGGCTATTGACGTATGCGGACATGATCACGTTGATGCTCGCGCTCTTCATTATTCTCTTCGCGATGTCGACGATCAGCCGCGTGAAAGTGCAGCAGTTCGCGCGCAGCGTCTCGGGCGGTTTCGACAATACCTGGTCGGTCAACCAGCCGCCGAGCGGCGGAGCGAACGGCAGCCAGGCCAACAACGCGAGCGCCAGCATTCCGGCCATTCAAAAAGACCTCGAAAAATTCGTGCAGCAGCACCGGCTCGGCAAGCAAGTGCAGGTCCACGTCGACCATCGCGGATTGGTGATTACGCTGCTTTCGGACCAGTCGTACTACGATAGCGGCAGCGCCGAGCTGCGGCCGCATACCAAGCAGATCCTGGATGGTATCGATACATTTCTGGTCAAGAATAAGAACCTGATCCGGGTCGAGGGCAATACGGATAACGTCCCGATCCATAACGCCCTCTATCCCACGAATTGGGAACTTTCGGCGGCGCGGGCCGTCAACGTGGTGCGGTATCTGGTCGAAAAGGACCATCTCGACCCGTACCGCATCTCGGCGGCCGGGTATGGAGAGTATAAGCCGCGAACGCAGAATCGCACGGAAGCAGAACGTCAGCAGAACCGTCGGGTGGATATAGTCCTGCTCAATGCGACGCTTTCAAAAGCGGAGAAAGGTCAATAGCGTTCTCGGATGTCGAGTCTCTCACAAGAAGAAATTGATGCGCTCATCAACCAGCTTTCGGGGCAGGGCGGAGCGCCCGCTAAAGAAGCCATCGACGGCCGGCGGGTCAAGTCGTTCGATTTCCGCTTCAACAAGCGGCTCGATAAATTTAGCAACAATCAGTTGCAGACGTTGCGGACGCTTCACGAGAATTTCACGCGCCTGCTCAACAACTCGCTCTCGGTATATTTAAGGACGCGCGTCGAAGCGACGATCATCTCGATCGAACAGATCAGCTACGGCGACTTTATCGCCTCGATCGGTACGCCTTCGATTCTGGCAATCTATTCGATGGATCCGTTGCCGGGCAGCGGTATCGTGCAGGTCGATCTCAATTTAGTATTCTCGATCATCGACCGCTTGTTGGGCGGACCGGGCTGGTTTCCGAACAAGCTTCGCGACCTCACCGATATCGAGCGAACGCTGATGCAGCGCTTCATGGCGCGCATGCTCAACAGCTACCGCGAATCGTGGAACTATCTGTTGACGCTCTCGCTTAAGATCGAGGCGCTCGATTCGAACCCGCAGTTCATCCCGCGTATTATTCCGCTCGATCAAATCGTGGCATACGTATCGATGGAATTGAAGGTTGGAGATATGGCCGGGGTGATGAACTTCTGCCTCCCGTATCTCGTGCTGCAGTCGATCGGACAACAGTTGACCGATTTCCAATGGTCGCCGACGGTGATCGCCGGACGCGGCATGACCGAGGAAGACATCGCGCAATTGACGCGCAACGTCGAACGCGCCGATGTCGAGGTCGAAGTGGAGTTGGGCAAGACGATGCTCTCGCTGCGGGATCTCGTGGTACTGCGCGAAGGCGACGTCGTGGTGTTTGACAAACTGACCAGCGAACCGCTCAGCGCCAGGGTTAACGACAAAGAGAAATTCCGCGTGTTCCCGGGGCGGAATAAAGATCAGGTGGCGGTGCAAGTAGCTCAAGTCATCCATAGCGAGGACGAATAGCGTATGCCGGATATGCAACAACTAGCCGATGCGATGCTGGCGGCCGCCGGCACGGTGCTCGGCCGGTTGGTGGAGCAACCCGCCGCGGCGACCGCAGCGACCCGCAACGATCACGAGGGATCGATCAAGACCGACGGTGACGAGTTGGTGACGATCGCCGAAATCCCGTCGCTGGGCGCGCAGATCGTCGTCCGCTTTCCGAAGTCCGATATGCAACACGTCGTGGGCGTGATGCTGGGCGGGAGCGAGGACATGGCCGAGATGGGGCCGATGCAGCTCTCGATCGCCTCGGAGACCGCATCTCAGATTTCAGCCGCGATGATCGAGCAACTCGCACAGGAGCTCGGAACGAGCGCGGAAGGCGTGCACGCCGAGCTCTGCACCGATGCGACGCTCTTGCCGCCGCCGCCGTTCGAATCGTACGAGGGCGAAGTGCAAGTCGGCGCCGATCTCACGCCGCGTCTGAGCTTGGATTTCGCCGCGATTACCCTCTCGAAATTCGGGCTATCCCCGGCGCAGCAAGCCGCGCCTGCGGCCGCTCCGGAACCGGTTGCTCCCGAGCCACCGCCACGCCAATCGCCGTCCGCGGCGCGGGCTTCGGCGGCGGTGAGCAATGCGCAAACGGTGGCCTTTACGCCGATGCAGCCAACCCCGGTGCGGGCGGCGCAGCCCGGGCAGGCCAACCTGGATCTCGTTCACGACGTGCCGCTGCAGATCAGCGCGGTCCTAGGAAAGACCGTGATGCCGCTGCGGGAGGTCGTTTCGTTCCAGTCCGGGACCGTATTCGAGCTCGATAAGCTCGCTGCCGAACCGATCGATCTCTATGTGAACAATATCCTGATCGCGCGTGGAGAGGTCGTCGTGGTCGATGATAAGTACGCGGTGAAGATCAGCGAACTCAATCCGCAGATCGGTTGATCGCCGGCGTGTCCAGCGGATTTTGGTCGAACTACATCCTGGCGCTGGTCGTGGTTGGGCTCATGCTCGTGGGCCTGTGGGTGGTCGTGCGCGGGATCGCGCGCGGACGCGTCCTGCTTTCGGCGGATCGGCGGCTCGTCACGGTTTTGGAATCGACGATGCTCTCGCAGCACGTTTCGCTGCACGTCGTGAAGGTGGGTGCTCGATATCTGCTGGTCGGCGGCGGCAACGCGCAGGTGAGCACGCTGGCGGAGCTTCCGACCGACGAGGTCGAGCCGTGGCTCGCCGCGCAGCGCTCGGTACTCGGGATGCAGCGCTCGTCGCTGATGGACACGTTCAAGACCTTTCGTAGGAAGCCGTGAAGAAGGTTCGCGCGGTTCTGGCGCAGGTTTGGGAGCGCCACCAATGGTTTCTCATCGGCGCGGCACTGGCGGTCTTCACGCTATGGGTGTTGCCGGCGATTGCCGCTGCGGCGACGGCGCCCACCGCGCCGACCTTGCCGATTCCGTCGCTGAATATCGGCGTCGGCGCGGCCAAGAGCCCGACCCAAGTCGTGGCCGCGCTCCAGATTCTCTTGCTGCTGACGGTGCTGGCGCTGGCGCCGACGTTGCTGGTAATGGTGACGTCGTTCACGCGGATCATCGTCGTGCTCTCGTTCGTGCGCACCGCGCTCGGGACGCAGCAGACGCCCCCGAACCAGGTCCTCATCGGCCTAGCGCTGTTCCTGACGTTCTTTACGATGAACCCCGTCATCCGTGCGGTCAACACCAACGCCTTGCAGCCGTACATGAAGAACCAGATTTCGCAATCGGTGGCGCTCGATCGCGCCGCCGCTCCGTTGCGCACGTTCATGTTCAAACAGACCCGCGAGAAAGACATCCAACTGTTCTATTCGATTTCGAAAGAGCCGCGGCCGAAAGCCCAGGCCGACGTGCCGACGTATCTGTTGATACCGGCGTTCGTCATCTCCGAGCTCAAGACGGCGTTCGAGATCGGGTTCGCGATCTACATTCCGTTTATTGTCATCGATATGGTGGTTGCGAGCATCTTGCTCTCGATGGGCATGATGATGCTTCCGCCGATCATCATTTCATTACCGTTTAAAATCTTGATCTTCATTCTGGTCGACGGATGGAATTTGACCGTGGCCGCGATCTTTCAGAGTTTCAAGCAATGACCTTCGGCGACGCGATCGGGCTCGGGCGAGAAGCGGTCTTCGTTGCGCTGGTGGCGGCAGCTCCGGTGTTGCTGCTGAGCATGATCGTCGGTTTGGTGGTCTCGCTCTTCCAGGCGGTGACCCAGATCCAAGAACCCACGCTTGCGTTCATTCCCAAGATCGTCACGGCCGGCTTTGCGATTCTGTTCTTCGGCCCGTTCATTTTGGCGATGCTGACCGATTTCATGAGCCGCGTTTTTTCGAATCTGCCTAGTTACATCAGGTAACCGTGGTCGATCTTTTCGGCCTGAGCGGCGCGCAATTCGAAACCTTTCTTCTCGTATTCATTCGCATCAGCACGATGCTCTTCGTTTTTCCGGCGATCTCGTCGCCGCAGGTTCCCATGCAGGTGCGCCTGGGGCTGAGCGCGCTACTGGCGTTCATCCTATACCGGAGCGTTCCGCTGGTGACGCTCGCGCCCGGCATATCTGAGCTGGTGTTCGCGGTGGTCTGCCAAGTAGTCTTGGGCCTGCTCGTCGGATTCGTTTCATCGTTCGTCTTCATTGGGATTCAATTTGCGGGCGAGTTGATCGATCTCCAGATCGGATTCGCCGTAGCGAATGTGATTAATCCGACCACCCAGCAACAGGTGACGATTATCGGCGAGTTCGAGTTGGCGATCGCGACGCTGCTCTTTTTCGTGACCAACGCCCACTACTATCTGATTCAAGGCGTCGCGGGTTCGTTCAATCTGGTGCCGCTTCCGTACATCCATTTAGATCCCAGCGTGGCCGGGAACGTCATGATATTTTTCAGCGCGGCATTTACGTCGGCTTTTAAAATCGCCGCGCCGGTTGCCGTGGCGCTGTTCGTGACGAACATCGCCTTCGCGTTCATGTCGCGCGTCGCGCCGCAGATGAACGTGTTCGTGGTGGGCTTTCCGATTCAAGTGGGCGTCGGGCTGATTATGCTCGCGGTGACGATGCCGCTGCTTGGGAACGTCGCTCCCGATCTGTTCGCCAACGTGGCGTACCAGATGGACGTCGTCATGCGCGGCCTGCGCGTCCATTGAACGTAAAGAGCGCCCGGCCACGATGGCCGGGCGCTCTTTACGCGTGCTGAGGCGGGTTCCTAGAAGTAGAGGAACTGGCCGATCTTGTTGCCGGCCTGTTCGGTGAAGTACACTTCACCGTCGGGGCCGAGCGTGATGCCGTAGGGTGCCGCGGCGGCCGTCGGGACGGGATAGGCTTTGACGGCCTGCGTGCCCGGTACGAACTGCCCGATTTGATTGCCGGTCTGATCGGCGATGTAGAAGTTGTTATCTTCTCCGAGCACAAGCCCGACCGGGGCTTTGAGCGGTGCCAGAGGATACTCTCCGGTGAGCACGCCGTTGGTCGTGACGCGGCCGATCTTGTCGGCGGTGGTCTCGGTGAACCATAGCGCGCCGTCGCTGCCGTTAGCGATCGACGAGAGGCCGGCACCGGCGCTGACTTGTGTCTCGCTTACCGAACAGGCTCCGCCGGAGCAGCCGCTGATATTCAGCTTTCCGATGCGGCTAACGGCGGTTTCGACGAACCACAGGTTCGAATCGGGGCCGTAGACGATCGCGCCGGGCTGCGCGTTAGGCGTGGTGAGCGGATAGAAGGTTGTCGCATACGGCGGTGTGCTGGATGGGACGATCTTCCAGATACCGTTGGCTCCGGGATCGGTCACCCAGAGATTGCCGTCGAGCCCGGTGGCGATGCCGGTCGGCTTGGCCGCCGGGTTCGGGAGCGTGACCTCGGTGAAGGTGAACGTGTTGAGACTGAAGCGCGCGACCTTGCCCGCGCCGGGCTCGGTCATCCAGAGCTGCTGATCGGGGCCGGTGGTAATGCTGACCGGTCCGCCGTTCGCGCTGGGCATCGGGAACTCGGTAACGGTTGCCGTTTTGTCCAGCCTAGCGAGTTTGTTCGTGTTCGTTTCGACGAACCAGAGCGAGCCGTCGGCGCCGCGTGAGATGCCCTCAGGCTGCGCGTTGGCCGTGGGAATCGGATACTCGCTCGAGACTTTCGGCTGGAGCGTGGGGGCCGGGGTGGGGGTAGCGCTCGTGATCGGCGTGGCTTTGCCGCAACCGGCCAATAGCGCGGCTGCCATCGCCGCACCGGTGAAGATCCCCAGCGTTCGTTGCAATGTTCTCTCCTCGGAGTCGTGTTTGGGTCAGCCTCCCTTATTGGCAGGCTGCACCCACCTTCCCGCTTTGGCGTTCCCAGACTTGGAGAAAGTCGCAAAACAGCCGAAAACCTAAGGAACAGATGATAACCGCGAGTTCGAACGGTGCCTAAACCGGAGCAGACCGAGAAGGCCACCCCGAAACGCCGCGAGGAGTCGCGAAAGCGCGGCCAAGTTCCTAAGAGTCAGGAGCTTGGTGGCGCGGCGATTTTCCTCGTGAGCGTCTTCGTTATCCATGGCTTTTTCATGCAGACTATGGCCGGCCTTGAGTCCACGGCCACGGCCGTGCTCTCCCGGGTGGCGAACCACCAAGACTTCACCGTGAAGTCGGTCTGGTTGCTCTTTATCCAAGCGACCGGTGGGCTGGGCTTCGTCTTGGTGCTGCTCTTCGGCGTCGCACTGGTGGTGGGTATTCTGGCGAACGTGCTGCAGTTCGGTTTTCTTTTTACGATGAAGCCGCTCGCTCCGTCGTTCGGTAAACTCAACCCGATCAACGGCTTCAAGCGGCTCTTTTCCAAACAAGTCGTGGTCTCACTCGCCAAGCAGCTGATCAAGCTCTCCGCAGTCGGAATCTTGATTTACAGCGCGGTCTCCAGCAATCTCTCGTTCTTCGATAAGGTTGGGCAATCGACGCCCGCGACCATCGTCATGTTGACTGCCAATCTCATCTACGGCATCGCATGGAAATTCGGGATGCTGCTCGTGATCGTAGGTTTGCTCGATTTCGCTTACGAGAAGTGGCAGTTGGAGCAAAACCTCAAGATGACCAAGCAAGAGGTGCGAGACGAGCACCGGCAAGCCGAGGGTAACCCCGAGGTCAAGGGCCAGCTCAAGCGCCGTCAGCGCGAGAGTTCGCGCCGGCGCATGATGTCCGCGGTCCCGCGCGCGACGGTGGTGGTAACGAATCCGACGCACTATGCGGTCGCGCTCGAATGGGACGAGGTCGAGATGGACGCGCCGGTCGTCGTTGCGAAGGGCGCGGATTTAGTGGCAAAGCGGATTCGCGACCTTGCGCGGGAACATCGGATTCCGATCATGGAGAATCCTCCGCTTGCGCGCACGCTTTACGAGCGCGTCGAACTCGATCAATCCATTCCGCCCAATCTCTATGCCGCGGTAGCTCAGGTGATTGCCTTCGTGTATAAGCTCAAGCGAAAGACGATCGCATAATGGCCGCCGTTCCGACGACGACCGGCGCGGCGCCGCAGACGATCTCGCAACGGATTGCGGCGACGGCTCCGATTTGGATTGCCGGCGCATCGGTGATGCTGGTCATCCTGATGATCGTGCCGATTCCCACGCAGGTGTTGGACGCGCTCTTAACGCTGAACATCGCCGCCGCGCTGGTCATTATCGGTACGAGCCTCTATACCGAGAACGCGCTTTCGTTCTCGGTCTTTCCGTCGTTGCTCCTCATCATCACGCTCTTTCGCCTCTCGCTGAACATCACCGCAACGCGGCAGATTCTGCTGCACGGCTATGCGGGTGAGGTGATCGGGTTCTTCGGACAGATCGTGGTCGGCGGCAATTACGCGGTCGGGTTCGTGATCTTCCTGATCCTGGTCGTCATTCAGTTCGTCGTCATTACCAACGGCGCCGGGCGCGTGGCCGAAGTCGCGGCGCGCTTCACCTTGGACGCCATGCCCGGCAAGCAGCTGGCGATCGACGCCGACTTGAATTCCGGCCTTATCACCGAAGCCGACGCGCGGCAACGCCGCAAGGATATTCAACGTTCGGCCGATTTCTACGGCGCTATGGACGGCGCCAGCAAGTTCGTTCGGGGCGATGCGATCGCCGCGATCATCATCGTTGCGATCAATACCGTCGGCGGATTTATCGTCGGGGTCGCGCAGATGCACATGGATTTCGTGCAGGCGCTCCAGCACTTCACGCTGCTCACGGTCGGCGAAGGTATCGTGACGCAAGTCCCCGCGCTGCTGATCTCCACGGCAACCGGCATCATCGTCACGCGCGCGGCCTCCGAATCGGACTTCGGCAAAGATATCGTCAAGCAATTGAACGCGCAGCCGAACGCTATTCTGATCGCCGCCATCATGACCGGGCTATTTGGGCTCTTCGGCCTCGCGCGCTGGTTCATGCTCGTGATGTCGGCGATACTGTTCTTCGCCTACTTCGCTCGCCGCCGTGCGGTACTCGCGGCGGGCCCCACGGGCCTTGCCGCGCAGCAAGCCGTCGCCGCCGCCAGCGCCGCGGCCGCCGCGCCGAAGCCGGCCGAGAGCGTCGTGCCGCTGCTCTCGTACGATCCGATGGAACTCGAGATCGGCTTTGGATTGATTCCCCTGGTCGACGTCAATCAAGGCGGCGATCTGCTCGAGCGCATCACGTTGATCCGCCGCCATGCCGCGCGGGATCTCGGGATCGTGGTCCCGCCGATTCGCGTACGCGACAACCTGCAGCTCAAGCCCAACAGCTATCAGGTGAAGATTTATGGGTTGGAGGTCGCTCAGGCCGAAGTGATGGTCAGCCGGTTGCTGGCGATGAATCCGGGCACGGCGACCGCGCCCATCGACGGTATTCCGACGACCGAGCCGGCCTTCGGCCTGCCGGCGCTCTGGATCTCCGAATCGGCTCGCATCGAAGCCGAGATGGCGGGCTACACCGTCATCGATCCCACCAGCGTCATCGCGACGCACCTAACCGAAATCATCAAGGGCCACGCGCCCGACTTGCTGGGGCGCCAAGAGGTCTCGGCGCTGCTCGACAACATCAAATCCCACTACCCGGTGGTGGTGGAAGAGCTGGTTCCCGGCCTGCTGACGGTCGGCGAAATCCAGCGCGTACTCCAGAATCTGCTGCGCGAGCGCATCCCCGTCCGCAACCTCGTGCTGATCCTAGAGACCTTGGCCGACGCGGGGCGCGTGAGCAAAGACATCGACTATCTGACCGAAAGGGTCCGAGCGGCTCTTGCCCGCCATATTTCGGCGGAGTACGCTGAAAACGGCTTGCTCTCGGTGATTACGGTCGATCCGCGGCTCGAATCGCTGTTGGGTGAAGCCGTGCGCCGTGGCGAGGACGCCTATGCTCTGCTCGACCCGAATACGGTCGCGCGAGTCTACGCGTCGCTAACCAAGCAAATCGCGGTCGCGCAGAACGCCGGGTTGCAACCCATCGTCCTGTGCTCGCCTTCTGTACGGTTGGCCCTCAAGCGGCTGACCGAGCGAGCGGCTCCACAGCTCGTCGTGCTCTCGTATTCCGAGATCGCGCCGGGGCTGCGAGTCGAGTCGATCGGCCAGGTCTCCACGACGGAAGAACCCTCCTCGGACACGATGGAAACGACGGCTCGTTGATGTTTAAATCGCTCTTTGGCGGCAGTAGTAACGACCTTCCCTCGGCCAAGTTGCCCCAGGTCAACACGTTCATCGATGCGATCGTGGCGGGCCGCCCCTCGCGCTCGGTGACGGTGGAATCGGTCGGCGGCAAGGGTATCGTCACGCGCGAGTCGCTCGGCCGGCCGGGCGAGACCGCGGTCCTCCTCTATACGACCGGGGCCGGCCGCTTTCGCGCCGCCTCGAAGATTCTCTCCTCCAACGGAACGAGCACGGTCTTCGAGGTGCCGCGACGCGTTGCGCTGGTCGGGGCCGCCACGGGGGCGCAGAAGCGTCAGAGCGTTCGCCTCGACGCGCTGGTCATCGGCGGCTGGCGCTTTGCCCCCGCGGGCAAGGGCGTGGGCGAATTCGTACGCGCGACGATCCGCGACATCAGCCGCGGCGGCTGTTCGCTCATCACGGACCGGGCGATGAAGCACGGGACGATGGTTGAGGTAAAGATGGATCTCAACTCGGCGGGAGCCCCGCTCATGCTCTTGGGCGAAGTGATGCGCCACGAGGAGATCAAGACGTCGGGGAAGCAGTCGCACGGGCTGCGCTTTCACGGCCTTCGCCCAGAGGAAGATCAGGCGATCGTCGAGTTCATCAATCGCAAGCAAACCGACCTTCGCAATCGGGGCCTAGCATAGGGCCGCCCTTAAAGTTGCCTGCTTCTTTAGCCGATGGTTCAAAAGATGGCGTAGGGGCGCTCTGCTTGGAAAAGCATTGCACGTAGTATGCCCTAGAGCACTCTATTTCTGTCTTGGGAGCAACGGATGAGCAAGAGAGTCCTGATCGTCGATGACGCCGTCGTCATGCGAATGATGATCAAGGGGATTCTTTCTAAGAACGGCTTCGACGTGGTGGGCGAAGCCCAGAACGGTGTCGAGGCCGTCGATAAGTACAAACAACTCTCGCCGGATCTGGTGACCATGGATATGGTGATGCCGGAGATGGACGGGATCACGGCCGTCAAGCAGATCGTTGCGCACGACCCCAACGCAAAGATCATCATGTGCACGTCGATGGGACAGCAGGCCTTGGTCGTCGAGGCGATCCAAGCCGGAGCGAAATCGTTCATCACCAAGCCGTTCCAGCCGCCGAAGATTTTGGAGACCATTCAAAAGGTGCTCTCATGAGCCAGGGCATGAATCTCACCGACCTGCAAAAAGACGCCCTTAAAGAGGTCGGCAATATCGGCGCGGGCCACGCGGCCACCGCCCTCTCGCAGTTGCTCAACACCAAGATCAATCTGAGCGAGCCGCGCATCGACGTCATCAAGTTTCGCGACCTCGCATCGCGCGTCGGGCACGAAAGCCGGACCGTCGCGGCATTGCACATGTACCTGCGTGGCGAGGCTCCCGGCCAGATGGTCGTGCTCTTCGACCGCGAACAGGCGCTCGACTTCGTCAGCCAGTTCTTGCACCGCGTCATCGGCGATATTCAAATCTTCGATTCGATCGCCGATTCGACGCTCAAGGAGCTGGGCAACATCATCGCCGGTTCGTACCTCACCGCGATCATTCAACTGACCGGCTCGAACCTGTTGCCTTCGGTTCCGACGCTCTCATACGGAACCGTACAGGCCGCCTTCCGTACCTTGATGTCGATTCTTCCCGATCAAGACGTCTTCTTGATCGAGTCCGCCTTCCTCGATAAAGAGAAAGAAGTCGCGGGCCAGTTTATCTTGATTCCAGAGACCGGATCGCTCGGGCCACTGCTCTCCGTTTTCGGAGTGGAGTAGCGTCATCGCGCGCGGTCGCGGTTTGATGCAGAAGATCGATGTCTGACGAACTGTTCAATCGCGAAGAATTTATCTCGTACTTCCGCGACGAAGCGGAGGAACTGCTTCAGCAGATTGATGCGGATTTGCTCAGACTCGAGGAATTCGTCGAGTCCGGCGAGACCGACCCCGAGATCGTCAACTCGCTCTTCCGCGCGCTGCACACCGTCAAGGGCAGTTCGGGAATGCTGGGCTTTTCCGACGTGCAAAATCTCGCGCACAAGTTGGAGAATCTCTGCGATCTGCTGCGCAAAGATCGCATGCCGCTCTCCGAGAGTTGCGTCGACATTCTCTTTTCAGGGCGCGATTTTCTCACCGATTTAGTCGAAGTCGCGATCGGCGACCACGAGCCGCCTAAGGGGCTGGACGAGTACGGCGCGCGCCTGGACCAGTTCGTCGCCATTTACGAAGAGACGTCGCACGTCATCGAAGGCCGCACGGGCCCCGAGCAGACCTTTGAGGAAGCGACGGCGGTTGAGAGCAAGTCGGCGAGCGTTGCCGATGTTGAAGCATTTGAAGCTGAGATCGCGCGGCTACTTGCAGAAGCCGAATTGAAGCGCGCGCAAGCGCCGGCACCGCCGCCCCCCGCCGAGACTGTTGTAAGCGCGACCATGGAAGTGGCTCCGGCGCCTGCCGTCGTTCCCGCCGCACCCGAAGCGGCCGACGCGAAAAAGGCCGCTACCGAGAAGGCTGCACCCAAGCGCGGCTCGATTCATCAGACGATTCGCGTCGATATCGAGCGTTTGGACGCGCTGCTCAACCTGGTCGGCGAATTGGTGATCAACCGCACGCGCATCTCCGACATCGCCAACACGCTCGAGCGCTTGATGGCCGACAAGAGCGTCGGCGCATCCACCGGCATCGTCGCGCCGCTCGCCAAAGATTTAGCCGACAGCGCCGCGCTGCTCGCGCGCACGACCAACGAGATTCAAGAATCGATCATGAAGGTGCGCATGGTCCCGATCGGCCAGGTGTTCGACCGGTTCCCGCGCTTGGTGCGCGACGTCGCCAAGGCGCGCGGCAAAGAAGTGCTTCTGAACATCTCGGGCGCCGAAACCGATCTGGATAAGACGATCGTGGACGAAGTCGGCGAGCCGCTGATGCATCTGCTGCGCAACTGCGTGGACCACGGCATCGAATCGCCCGACGCGCGCGAGGCGAGCGGCAAACCGCGGGCCGGAACGATCTCGCTCAATGCATACCACGAAGGCAACCAGATCATCATCGAAGTCTCCGACGACGGCGGCGGCATCGATTTGGATAAGGTGCGCGCGCGCGGCATCAAACAGGGGCTCATCTCCGCGGAAGACCGGCTGACGGATCGCGAACTCGTCGAACTGATTTTTACGCCCGGTTTTTCGACGGCCGAAGTGATCTCGGACGTGAGCGGCCGCGGCGTCGGCATGGATGTGGTAAAGAAGAACATCACGCGCCTCAAAGGCATTTTCGACGTGGATTCGGTGGCCGGGCAGGGCACGCGCTTTACGATCAAGCTCCCGCTGACGCTCGCCATCATCCAGGCACTCTTGGTGCGGGTGGTTCACGAGCTCTACGCGATACCGCTCGATTCGGTGATCGAATCGCAGCGCGTCGAAATGCGCGACGTACGCACCGTGCATGGGAATGAAGTGATCACGTTGCGCGGCCAGGTGGTGCCGCTGCTGCGCATCGCGGAATTCTTCGAACTCGACGGCACGCGCGACCCCGACAAGGTGATGATCGTGATCGTCGGCCTGCAAGGGCGCCAGGTTGGGCTGGTCGTCGATTCGTTCGAAGGCGAACAAGAGATCGTGATCAAGCCGCTCTCCGATGTGGTCGGCCGGATTGCGGGCATCTCCGGTGCAACCATCTTGGGCAATGGATCGATTTCGCTCATCATCGACGTGCATTCACTAGTGAGCGAAGCCTATGTCAGCGGCAGAGTCGCTCGCGCCGAGTTTTCAGGAGTCTAATGACGATGGCGGACGTAAAAGAAGATCGCAAGCAGCAGTTCTCCGGCGAAGTCGTTCAAGTCGTCTCGTTTCGATTGGGAAGCGAAGAGTACGGCGTCGATATCGCGCAAGTGCAAGAAATCATTCGCATGGTCGAGATTACGCACGTGCCGCGCGCGCCGCGCTTTATGGAAGGCGTGATCAATCTGCGCGGGCAGCTGATCCCGATCATCGACCTGCGCACGCGCTTCGGCATGTCGCGCATCGCTTCGACCAAGAGCACGCGTATCGTGGTGACCGAGATCGGCACCAAACGCGTCGGCATGGTCGTCGATAGCGTCTCCGAGGTGCTGAACATTCCGATCGAAAACGTCGAGGACGCGCCCGAAATGATCGCCGGCGTCGGCACCGAGTACATTCAGGGCGTGGGCAAGATGAACGACCGCCTGATCATTATGCTCGATTTGACGATGGTGATTTCCGGCGAGGAGAAGCAACAGCTCGACGGCGTCGAGACGCAGTACGCGGCCTCCTAGGGGCCGTTCCTAAGGTTTCTGGAGATGGCCCCCAGGAACGACGTAACAAGCAGGCCTCCTCCACCGTTGAGAGCGTAGAATGGCTTCGATGTATAAACCGATCTTTGCGGTAATAGCGCTGGTCCTCGCGCTGGCCGCCCCCACGTTGGCGCCGCTTGCTCAGGCGGCCGGTACGAGCGCAACCCCCGTGCCCAGCGAGCTGGGGACGCCGCCGCCGGAGATCGGGCGTGTGGTGAGCCGCCCGGTGTGCGCCGCCCTGCGCAAACGGATCGCCCCCTCGATCGCACGCATGCTGCAGAACGATCAGACGATCTCCAAGAGCCCGCCGCTCTTCACGGAGTTCAATTACGAGATCGACGATAGCACCAGCGAGAGCATCGATAACAATGCCAGCAAGAACATGCTCCTGATGCACATGGAGCAGCTGGTGCCCTCGCTCGCCAACAACACGATCGAGATCAAGAAGCTGCTCGAAGACCCGAATTACATTCCCGCCTACGCCAAGACGACGAGCGATGCCAAGCTGATGGAGCAGATCCGCCAGAAGCTGCTGAGCGCGCTGGCCGGCCAGGAACTGGCGCTGGACATCATCAACGGCTTCGTAACCACCCAACAGCTGGGCGACATGCAGCACGAAGGCATGGGCTACATCAACGCGATCACCAACGGCGGCTCGATGTCGCAGGAACAGGCGATGAAAGCCCAGCCTACGGCCGATCCCATGACGCACGACCCCAACGCGGCGGGATTGCCGGCCGACCCCTACACCATCGATCCCGCGGCCGTGCCGGGCCTTTCGGTGGGCTATAACCCCGTGACCCGCCTGCTCGGCGCGCTCCAGTGGTCGCGCAAGCAGACGGCGCTGCGCGAAAACGTCGCGGCAAAAGACATCGTCCAAGCGGTCGCGCTCTGCGGCGGCAATCCGAACGGCAAGCCCCCGGCACCAGCCCCCGCTCCCACGTCCACGCCGAGGCGCTAAAGCTGGCGCGGCACCTGGTAGGGTAGGCAGGCC
Organism: Candidatus Dormiibacterota bacterium; assembly: GCA_035532835.1. Taxonomy (NCBI): domain Bacteria; kingdom Bacillati; phylum Candidatus Dormiibacterota; species Candidatus Dormiibacterota bacterium. Next base: position 7,035 of record DATKQG010000035.1, on the reverse strand, counting down.
GCACTCCCCGGCCCGGCTACCGCGTATGCTACGTTGCTCGAACGAAAATCGAAAAGATTTTCTAAGTGCTGCCATGGCGCAGCCTGAAGGCCCTAAGGGGTCAGCTCGGCTCGTGCCGAATTTCGCAAAAATGGCGAGCTTTTTGAGTTGGTTTTCGGACAACTATCGATGGTTGTTTGATGGGGCCGGTGTTGTCGTCGGGCTGAGCATTGTAGGGTGGGCCGGGAAAAGCATCTGGAGCCTTCGCTCTGCGCCGGGCCGTCAAATGATCCAGCGGTCTGGTCACAATTCCATTAACATCCAGGCGGGCCGCGATATACACCGCGGTGGCAAAGATGAGTGATCGCCAAGAACTACGCTCCGGTGCTGGCTCCGTAAATATTCAGTCATCAGGTGATGTGAATTTTGGTGTTAGCTACACCGAAGCGCGAATGATAGCTTTAGATGTGTTCCGAGCAAATTTTCTTCAGATGCGCGATATGGCGCGGGAGATTGCGGAGAGCCGCGCTCAACAAATTTTAGATTCTTTTCTCGAGAAACTCCGAACGGAAAAAATCGATCCATCGATTACTGTCTCAGATCCCGATATGCAATACGCGATTTTCGATGCGCAGAAAGGATTCGCACGCTCAGGAGAGCCCGAATTGGGCCTTCTGCTATCTGACCTCTTGCTTCGTCGAAGTAAGGAGCCTCAACGTACTACGCTACAGCTAGTACTAAATGAATCGTTACAGGTGGCTCCAAAGCTGAACGTCCATCAACTAGATTTGTTATCGTTGTCTTGGGTGATGCGTTGCACCAAATTTAAATTTTCGAGCAAAGAGGCGATATTCGACTCATATGCGCAATGGATGGAACCTTTCTCACATGATCTTCGAGCGGAGGACTCGTCGTACAGCCATATGCAATATGCCGGATGTGGCGCGATAGAAATGGGCGAGATCACCATCCTTAGAATATTGGTAGGTGAATATCCGGAACTATTCCAGACGCATCAGATGGATCCAAAGATAATCGAGACGTTCATGCAACATTCACCGACTCTGCGGAGGGTCGCCGAGTATTGGGCATCTTCGCAGGCTAAAAGTTTCACCCTCACGAGCGTAGGCATGGCGTTGGCCAACGCACATTTCTGCGCGAAGTTCCCGGATCTGACTGTGCCTCTCACCATTTGGGTCAAATAGCTGTATATTTTCAGGACGCTAGCAACTTCAAGGTCAAGTCAGCGGCTGGATTGTGCCTCGGCGCGTAGTGTACGAACCGCTACTCGGCGAAGTAGGCGATCAACCGGTGCCCGTGGCGGCGAGCCTCGGCGACCCTGGGATATGCCCTGCTGAGCTTCATCTCCTCGAGCTGCATACAGGGTTGCGGTCACTAGTCTTCGTCGTTTTGAGCGGCAGTACGCCGACGAGGCATACGGTGTTGGGGGGAATGCCAGCCACGTCGGTATGGCGCTTGATTTCAGATCATGTGTTCGAGCGGATTGGGCGTTATGGCGGGACGCGAGGCTCGTCATAGTCGGCGCCACAGCGTCCGTCCACGTTGGCATCCATGAGGCGCGCTGTGCAATGAACTGAAGTATCCGCGCAAAATTTGATATCGTCGCTCTTTTCGACGAGCTCGGAAAGTGCGATACTAAGATCGGTCAGCCTGGTTTTGCTCGGCCGGTAGTGTCTGCAAAAGCAACTCCAGTCCGAAGGCCACGATGGCCGCTCTCTTGCGCTACGATTGGGTGGTGCCGTTTACGCGCCACTACGATCCTGTGGATCGCTGCAATCATGCCCTCAAAGCGTCAGGTGATGCCGCAGTCATACTCGCATTCGTTTTGATTATGCGTACGTATTTATCAGAGGCAGGCCGCATGCCAATGTATAAAAAATAGGCTGACCATCGCAGTCGGCAAGCGTGAAAACACTCGACGTGACCGAGAAGGTGTGGTAATGCAAGCAAAATTAAACGCTTCTGAGTCAGCTTTAAAACATCTGTACGACAACAAAAACCTTTATCGCGCTACAGAAATATTTGGCCAGTCCTTTAGGACTAATCATGCCAATTCAGAACATTCGCGAGTCGACAATTCATTCGGATACCTTTTTTTGGGCCCCACTGCTCGCATTTCGAGTGAGTTCAATATCATCCGGGAAGTTCTGTTTTATGCAGACGAATCAACCGCTTTTACTAGCAAATCCTTCCAGAATATCACGCGCTTACTTGATGATAACAAGCTTAGACTGATGCAGGACGTTGTCTTTGTTGCCTCGCAGGATGTGCGCGCGGAAAAACTTTGCGCAGAGCACATCGAGGAGACGGGAAGGAAGCTGATTTATTGTAGTTTTGCAGATCTGCAGTCGGCGGGCGAGGATTTCGCGGCAGAGTTGTTAAGACGATTTCTCTACAGTCGCGATTTGTTTGATGTCAGCGATCCGGTTTCGACAGATGAACAGTTTTTTGCGCGTTATAAGCTTGTTGATGAAATTTATGATGCTCTTGTAAGCGGACAATCGAGTGGTATTTTTGGTCTGAGAAAAATCGGCAAAACAAGTGTTCTCGAACGGCTGCGAAAGAAAAATGACCTAACAGGGAAATTTCACATTGCTTATCTCGATGCGCAGTCGCCTGAGGTGTACCGAAATGATCCGGCCGGAGTTGCCTACGAAATTGCGCGAGCCTTTAATCGTTCGTATGCGCAGCGTCATGGTCAACCATTTCAGAAAGATGTACCAAGCGGCGGCAACCTTTTAGACGCGAGCCGATTTCTGAGGGACTTCCTGACGCGGCTAATAGCTCAAAGCAATAAGCCGCTTTTAGTGATAATTGATGAGCTTGAGCGGATATTGCCTACTTCCTCGTCGACGAATGCTTGGAATACACAATACATTGATCTGTGGCGTTTGATGCGTTCTGAGAGTCAGATACGAGCCGGAAAGTTTGTTTTTTTGGTCGCATCCACGAACCCTTATTTTGCGGAAGTGGCCAACGTTGCCGGCGAAGATAATCCTCTTTATCGTTTTATTAAGGCTCGTTATTTAACGCCGTTTGGTGTTGACGACCTTGCCGAAATGATCGGCAAGCTTGGTCAACCCATGGGCGTTTCGTTTCAGAGGGAAGCCGTTGAGAGCATCCATGAGTGGTTCGGGGGACACCCTTTCTTGAGCAGACAACTTTGTAGTGCCATAGCGCGAGATTTGCCGGAGAGACCTCTGATTGCAAATGCTCGCAACGTTGACATCAGCATTGAATCAAATGGTTCTCAGTTCCGAGGCGATCTAGACGCAATTCTGAAGCTGTTCTCGGACTTCTATCCAGAAGAGCGCGAAATTCTTCAAGAGCTTGCGGAGGACGAGCGTAAGGCCCTCAAGATGCTAGAAGATCGTCCTTTAGCTGGTCAACATTTAATCGGTTATGGGCTGATTCGTAAAACAAAGAATAGTTACAAATTCAATATGGCCGCATTGCCACCGTACCTCATCACTGTTCCGCCGCCGGAGTTTAAGCAAGATGATATACCGGAGGCAGGCCGTGAACGCCATCTCCGCTTACAGAGTCGGATGAACAGCATTGAACCAGCTCTACGTATGCTTGTATTTGGGCGACTGCAAGGCGAATTTGGTGGCAATTGGTTTTCAGCTGTCCAGATGAAAAATGTTGATAGAGAACGCATCGAGCAAAAAGGCGACCTGAATAATCTTGAACTGATCGAGGAGACGTTTTTAACAGACCTGCTCTCGACGATTCTTCACCATTGGAAGCTTTTCTCGAAGGTTTTTATTAGCCGCACCGAATTTCTGCAGAACCAGAAGAGGCTAGCCGAAAGTGCTCGCCCTATTTCGGACCACCGCAAGATTCAAATGTGTGCCGACGATGCGCAGTACTTAGCTGCAAGCGATGCCTGCCTGTGGTTCGAGCAAAAAGTTTTGTGATATAAGCCCCCTGGTTGTTCGGGTGCGCGGCAGCGCTCCAACCCTCACTAATACGCTATTAGATGCTGCCAGACTGTCGGCCCTGATTGCCGGCTGCTCTCAGCCTGGCCGGGATGCGGTTCATTGCACCATTCGCCGAATGCGGTCCAAAAGAGCCAAAACTACACGATGTTCGGGCAAATTGGGGCTTAATTCCGAGTCGGCGCGTAGCGGAATCGAAAAAAGCGGAAGCATCGACAATCTTGAAATGGTTATTATATACGTGACGTAAGTGGTTCGTTTTGGTACGCTTTTCCTATGGAACACAAGGTCCCGGAGACCATGATCGAGGCGGTTCGCTACTTTGCGGACCCAGAGGTCGCGCATGACTTGTTCGTTCAGCTTCGTTGGCCGAACGGTGTCGTTGCATGCCCTCGGTCGTGTGGCTCGGTCGCCGTCGCCTACATGCCGAACCGTCGGCGTTGTACTGTAACGACTGCAAGGGGCAATTTACGGCCAAGGTTGGGACCATCTTCGAAGATTCGCCTATCGGCTTTGACAAGTGGCTTCCGGCGATCTGACTCCTGGCGAGCAACCGCAATGGTATCTCGTCTTGCGAAGTCGCTCGCGCTCTGAACGTCACGCAAAAGACGGCGTGGTTCATGCTGCACCGCATCCGCGTTGCTATGCGTGACAGGTCGTCCGAGCCCCTTAATGGCAACGTAGAAGTTGACGAAACGTTCGTCGGCGGAAAACTGCGCTTCAAACGCCGCAGCCACTATCACGTTAAGTCTGGCTTGAAGTCCGGCAATATCGGCAAGACGCCTGTGCTCGGCATGATTGAACGTAAGGGCCGCGTTCGCGCTGAGGTTGTTCCAAGCGCCTCTAAGGATACGCTCGTTCCAAAGGTCCTTGCGAGCGTCGATCCATCCGCCCACGCAATCACCACCAGGATGAGTGCATAGAGAAGCAGGGTGCGACGCATATACACGTTCATACGAGCGTTACTAGCGACCAGACGAGACGCGATGAGGAGAAGGACATCCGGGATCGCTGGAACCCGCTTGCAACCAGCAATAACATCATCTTGGAAACAACCCCCTAAAGCCGATGCCAGGCTAGGGATAGAGCCCGCACCACAAAGATGTAGCGCAGGCGGAGCTGATTGAGTTTCCACCGTGTCACGGCGGGTCTGCTCGTTTTTCAATCATGCACTTTCTTCCACTTTCCTCAAGTATATAATTGCCGCTTGACATCGAACATATGTTCGATTAGGATGGGCTCCCATGGCCATCTTAGCCGAGCCTTTCTCCACTCTAGGCGACCGTCAGGCGGCCTTCGCGCAGCTGAAAGAGCGACTGCATGAGGTCGTCGCGCGGGCTCCGCAGAGGCGCTCTCTCCCCACTGCCATCCCCGGCTTAGACCACCTGCTCGGCGGGGGCTTTCCCTGTGGGAGCGTGGTGGCGTTGGAAGGCTCCGGCCTGAGCGCGGGGCGTTGGGGCGTCGTGGCAAGTTTGCTCGCCCAAGCGACCCGGCGGGGGCTGGCGGCCGTCATCGATGATGGGGCGCTCTATCCGCCCGCGCTTGCCCAGGCGGGCGTCTGCCTCGATCGGCTCCTCATTGTCCCGGCGCAGACGGCCCTACGCATTGCCAGAGCCGCCGATATTCTTTTGCGTTCGCGTATCTGCCGGATCGTCGTGATGCCGGTCGCGGCGTTACGGGCGGCCGTCTGGGCGCGGCTGGCCGGCCTTGCGCATCGCATGGATGCTTTGCTGGTGGTTGTGAGCGCACAGGCGACCCAGGAGCTCGCGATCGTTACCGGGCTGCGGCTGCGATGCGTCCTCGAGCGCGCAATCGTGCGAGGGGCGCGTGGCGTGTGGTGCCGCTTCGAGGGATACGATCTGCGGGCCGAACTGCACAAGCATAAACGGAGCGCGCCCGGCGCGCACGCACGCCTGCGAGCATTCGCTAGCGAGGCTTGTTAACCGATGCTGCTCTGCGCCAGCGTGCCCGAGTATCCGGTTGCGGTGACGCTCGCCGGCGAGCAAGCCGAGCACCCGGTGCTGATCGTCGACCGGCCCGATCGAGGGCACGTGATCGCGCTCGATGCCGCCGCATCTCGCGGCGGTGCGCGGGTCGGCCAGACGGCTACGCAAGCGCTCGCTGCGGTCCCCGATGCGCAGATAACCGCGTACGATGCCGTCCATGGGCGCCGATGTTGGGAGGCGTTGCTCGATGCCTTCGACGCGCTCACCCCGCTCATCGAAGATGCGCGTCCGGGCCTGGCCTATCTCGATATGCGCGGCATTCCGGGCGATGCGTCCGCTTGGGTCGCACACGCGCGCGCGATCGCCCAGGCCCACAAGCTCCCGTTGCGCGTCGGTTTTGGCGCAAACAAATTCGGCGCGTACGCAGCGACGTGGATCGGTGACGGCGCGCTGCTCGAAGCCGGGCAAGAGGCGCTCGCGCTCGCCCCGCTACCGCTCGACGTGCTCGATCTCGATCCGGCCGTGCTCCAACGCTTGCAACTGTTGGGCATCGCTACGTTGGGCGAGCTCGCGCGTCTGCCGCACGGGCCGTTCATACGACGCTTCGGTGCGCAGGCGCGCCGTTGGCACGATTGCGCGCGCGGTATCGATCGCGCGCCGTTTCTGCCGCGCGGCCACGCGATGACGATCGAAGCGGCACTCTTCGGCGAAGGCCACGCGGAGGAAGAAGCGCAAGTGTTCTTCGCGCTCCGGACCGTACTCGCGCGCGTCTGCGCCGATCTTGCCGCGTGCGGAAAGCGCGGCGGCGCGCTGCACGTGGATATCGAACTCGATACGGGCGAACGCCTATCGCTGGAAGTGGCGCTCGCTACGCCCACCGCCGACGAGCGCACGATGCTCGATCTCGTGCGCGCCAAGCTCGAAGGCATGCGCTTTCTCGCGCCGATCGTGGGCGTGCGGGTGCGCGTCGTGCAGTTGGATGAAGGCGGAGAGCCGCTCGCGCTCTTTGCCGCTGCCGATATCGACGAACGCAGCGTCGGCGTGACGCTCGCGCGGCTCGAGGCGATGCTCGGCGAGCCGGTGCGGCGAGCGCGTTTGCGGGCCGCGCATCCGCTCGAAGAGCGCTTTCTCTACGAACCGTTCGTCCT